>JAYUYY010000616.1:0-4591 GCA_043752225.1 Sandaracinaceae bacterium
GATCCGGCGCTCGAGCCGTTGTTCGACGAGGCCGTGCGCGACACGATCGCGCGCTTCGAAGCGACCGGCTCTCCAGTGGTGACCGACGGCGAGCCACGCAAGTATCAAAACTTCTGGGACTACTGCGTGCACGGGCTGCCGAACATGGCGCCCGACGGTTTCAAGATCCCCTTCGCAGCCGGCCATGCCCGTCGCATGCCGCGGCTGACGGCTGCCCCGTTTTGGTACAAAGAGCACGCCGATCAGTATCTCGCCGTTGCAAAGCGCTACGCGAAGGCGCCGATCAAGCAGGCGGTGATCTCGCCGTCCGCGCTCAGCTTGCTCTATCCGGTCGAAGGCATCCCCGGTTACTCGCGCGAGCAGTTCATCGAGGACCTTCTGAACGAGCATGTCGGCGAGGTTCGGCGCTGCCTGCAGGTCGGGGCGCACTCCGTGCAGATCGACTTCAGCGAAGGCCGCCTCGCGATCAAGGTCGACCCCACCGGTGCGCTGCTCGCGGGCTTCATCGATCTCAATAACCTCGCGCTCGCGCGCCTCACCGCGAGTGAGCGCAAGCGGATCGGGGTGCACACGTGCCCGAGCGGCGATCGCGACTCGACGCACAGCGCCGATGTCGATTACGCCGAGCTGCTGCCGAGCCTCTTGCAGCTCAACCTCACGAATTACTACGTCGCGCTCGCGGGCGAGCAGGACCGCAAGCGCGCGCTCGTCATCCTCCGCGACGATCTCAAGCCTGGGCAGCGGATCTTCGTCGGCGTCGTCGCGCCGATCGATCCCCGCATCGAGACGCCCGAAGAGGTGCGCGACCGAGTGCCGGCGACGTGTTCACGCTGTACACGTTGTCCGGCGCGTCGCGCGAAGCGTTCGAGAAGCTCGGGCATCCGCGCGCGACCGCGATCTTCGGGCCGACCTTTCGCGGTGAAGGCGTGATTCGGATCGGCGACGTGCGACAAGATCCGCGATATGGCCAGATGGCGCCGCACCACGGAATGCCAGCAGGCCATCTTCCGGTGCGCAGCTATTTGGCGGTGCCCGTCACCAACGGACGCACGAGCGAGGTGATCGGCGGGCTCTTCTTCGGCTATGAAGAACCGAACATATTCACGGAGCGCTCGGAGCGGCTGATTGTGGGTATCTCCGCGCAAGCCGCGATCGCGATCGACAACGCGCGCTTGTACGAGAGCGCCAAGCGCTCCGCCGACGAGCGCGCGCGCTTGCTCGAGGCCGAACGCACGGCGCGCGCCGAGGTCGAGCGCATCAGTCTGCTGAAGGACGAGTTTCTCGCGACGCTCTCGCACGAGCTGCGCACGCCGCTCAACGCGGTGCTGGGATGGTCGGAGGTGCTGTTGCGGCACTCGAACAAGGAGGACGCCGCGATGCAGCGCGGGCTCGAGACGATCGCTCGCAACGCCCGCGCGCAAGCTCAGCTGATCGAAGACCTGCTCGACATGAATCGGATCGTGTCGGGAAAGATCCGGCTCGACGTGCAACGCATTGAGCTCGCCTCGATCGTCGAAGCCGCGATCGAGTCCGTTCGACCGTCGGCGATCGCCAAGGCGATCACGATTCGCAAGGTGATCGACCCCAAGGCCGGCCCGGTGTTCGGCGATCCGAATCGGCTGCAACAGATCATCTGGAACCTGCTGAGCAACGCGGTGAAGTTCACGCCGAAGGACGGCAAGATCGACGTCATCGTGCAGCGCGTCAGCTCGCATGTGGAAGTGATCGTGCACGACTCGGGGATCGGCATCGGCGCCGACTTCTTGCCGCACATCTTCGAGCGCTTTCGTCAGGCGGACTCGTCGACGACGCGCAAGTACGGCGGGCTGGGCCTCGGCCTGTCGATCGTCAAGCAGCTAGTCGAGCTGCTTGGCGGCAACGTGCAAGCGCAGAGCACAGGTGAAGGCGAAGGCGCCACGTTCATCGTCAGCCTTCCGCTGCGCGCGATCCGCGAGACCAATGAGGCGCGGCGCGAGCATCCGACCACCGATCAGCCTCCGGCTCCGAACGGCGCGTTGGTCTCGCTCTCAGGTGTGCATGTGCTCGTGCTCGATGACGAGGCGGACGCGCGCGATCTCGTGACCTTCGTGCTGCAAGACGCGGGCGCGGAAGTCGTGATGGCTGCGTGCGCGGGAGACGCGATGCATCTGCTGCAATCGCGTAGGCCCGACGTGATCGTCAGCGACATCGGAATGCCGGAGTGCGACGGCTATCAGTTCATTCGCGATGTGCGCTGTCTCACGGAAGCGTCGGGAGGTCGGACGCCGGCCGTCGCGCTGACCGCCTTTGCGCGCTCCGAGGATCGCACGCGCGCGATGCTCGCCGGCTACCAGGTCCACGTGGCGAAGCCGATCGAGCCGCGAGAGCTGGTCGCGACGATCAAGAGCCTCGCGCATCACAGCCGCGAACGCATTTGAACGCGCTCTAGACTACTGACAGATGTCGAGCGGGCCGCACTCCCAGCTGAGCTGCCAGCGTGAGGTGCCGCGAGCTCGCGTCGAGCACCGCGCGTTTCGCGGGACGCCAAGCATGCGCGGCCCGTCAGCACGACGCGGGCCAGCACGGGTGCCGTTACAGCGTCCCCAAACCGGTCATTTTGGTCGAACGGGATGGCGTCGCGAAGCTCACCGACCGTTGGCCAACGGTTGCGCCGGAGCAACGCCCGCGGATGCACGCGCCTTCACACTCGCGGTGCGAAGTCAGATCCTGGGGCAGGTACGCCACCAAAGGATCGATCGCGAGCTCGCAGCGCGCACCGGTCGCGAGCGGTTGCCCGCACACGCCCGTGTCGAGCGGACCGGCTCCGTGGCAATGCAGTCCCGCGCCGCATTCGAGCGATGACCCACATGACTCGCCCGCAGCTCGCATCCCCTGCGCGAGGTCGCGGCATGCAGGCACCGAGCTGAGCACCCGCTGCTCGGTCCACTCGCAACCCGCGTAGCGCGCTTCTTGGGCCGCGACGCATGCTTGCACATGGTCGAGGTCGAGCTTCAGCGCGCCGGCGCGGACGGAGCGATCCAAGCTGCGCTCACAGACGGTGGTCAACGTAACTCCCGGTTTGGTGCCCGAGCACGCGGCGCGCCGCTCACGCGGCAGCGCTTGCAAGACGGTGCAGAGCGGCTCGATCCCCGGTGACGGCTCGAACGGCCTGTCGTTCGCGATTGCGGAGTCCGTGCGAGCACCCGCTGCCTTCGGCAGCGAGGCGAGCTCGTTCGTAAGCCCGATCGATTCATCGGAATCTAGGCCACTCGCGACCGATTGCGCCGGCTCGATCGGCTCCGCTGTGAATGTGCGCTCGAGCGTCCAGCCGAGCCCGGCGACGATCAAGACCGCGTTCACGACGCGCGGGGCCCACAACGCAGGCCGCGGGAAGCGCCGCATGAAGAACGTCGCGAGCAGCAGCGGCGCGACCACCATCAGCTGACCGGCTTCGACGCCGAAGTTGAACATCGCGAGCGCGCCGAGCTCGCGGCCCGCTGGCAAGCCGACCTCGTGGATGGCGCTCGCAAAGCCGAAGCCGTGTGCGAGCCCGAAGCCAAAGACGATCCACACGCGATTCGCTTGGCTGTCATGCGCTTGCGCGTGCTTGAGGTTCTCGTAGCCGACATACGCGATCGACAGCGCGATCACGACCTCGATCACCGGCACGCTCGGCGTCACGATCCCAAGCATGCCGAGCGCGAGCGTGATCGAATGAGCGAGCGTGAACGCGCTGATCGTCCAGAACAGGTCGCGCGCTCTTCTCGTTGCCAGCGCGAGGCCAGCGAGGAAGAGCAAGTGGTCGTAGCCGGTCAAGATGTGACCCACGCCGAGCGTGAAGTACTCGCCGAGCGTCGGCAGGGCGCGCGCCTCGAGCGCATGCGCGAAGGCCGAAGATGCGAGCAGCAAGAGCCCCGAAGTCAGCAACGATAGCTTCGCGAGCGATTTTGAGGATCGGTTCATGGGTGTGCTCATCTTTCGGTGCTCGAGGTCACGGCAAGCGGTCCGTCGGCGCGTCCGCTGCGCGCGAGCGCGACGCGTTCCATCCCCTGTAAGGCCGGCGCGTAGTTGGGCACTTCGCGCAGCGCGAGCTGCAGGCCCGCTTCCGCGCCTGCGTAGTCGCCCGTGCTGAGGAACACGAGTGCGGCTTGCGTGATCATCCACGCGCTCGGCTCGCGATCCTTGTAGAGCCTTCCGGCGGCGATCGCTTCTCGATACAGCATCGTCGCGCCTTGCACGTCGCCTTGCAGGAAGCGCAGGTGCGCCGCGCGCCCGTACGACAAGAGATCGGGCTTGAGATCCAGCATGTGCTGCGCCGCGCCGACCGCGACGTCCATCGCGCCTAGCTCAAGCGATGCGTCGCTGAGCACGCTCCACGCGAACACGTCATCGGGATCGCGCGCCAGCAGGCCTTGCGCGAGCGCCTGTGCATCGCGAAAGCGGTGATCGATCAGCAGCACCATGCCGCGCAAGTGCAGCGCATTCGGATCGCCCGGCTTGATCGAGAGCGCGTGCTCGGCGCAGGAGTCGGCGTTGACGTAGAGCTCTGGCCTACCGAGCGAGCGCGCGCGCCGCACGAAGCTGTGACCCACGTTCACCCATGCGCTCGGCT
>JAYUYY010000617.1:0-4587 GCA_043752225.1 Sandaracinaceae bacterium
GGGAGGGAAAACGGCGAACGTTTTCCCTGTTACTTAAGCGCTGCGATCACGTCGGGCGGCGCCTGAACGAGCTCGATCAGCACGCCTTCGCCGCCGAAGGGAAGCTCCGGGCTGCCCTTCGGATGGATGAAGCAAATATCGTAGCCCGCGGCGCCTTTGCGAATGCCGCCCGGCGCAAAGCGCACGCCCTGCTGGCCCAGCCACTCGACGGCCTTCGGTAGATCATCGATCCAAAGGCCCACGTGGTTGAGCGTCGGCTCGCTGACCTTGGGCTTGCCCGCAGGATCGATCGGCTGCATCAGGTCGACCTCGACGCGGGCGAAGCCCTTGCCGACCGACGCGACGTCTTCGTCGACGTTCTCGCTCTCGCTGCGGTAGTTGCCGACCAGCGTGAGCCCGAGCAAGTCGATCCACAGCTTGCGAAGGCGGTTCTTGTCCTGCGCTCCAACTGCGATCTGCTGCAAACCAAGAACCTTGAACGGTCGCTCCATCCGAATACGCCTCCAGCGAAAGCCGCCGCCCATGTAGCGGATCCCTCCGTCAGCGGCAACGCAGGCATCGCGCGCCGCTTGCGGCGAGCGGCAATCAAAGAGCCCTTGGTGTACGGTGCGGCCCGAAATCGCAGCCATGTCCGCAACCACTTCCCAAGTCTCACTCACCGGCATCAAGCCGACGGGCGCGCGCGTAGACGCTGGCGGCTCGGTTCATCTCGGAAACTACTTCGGCGCGATCGGCCCCGCGGTAGCGCTGATCGAGCGCTACGAAGCGCTCTACTTCATTGCCGACTATCACGCGCTCACGACGCAACGCGACTCGGACGCGCTGCGCTCGAACGTCTACGACATCGCGGCGACCTGGCTCGCGTGCGGCCTCGATCCCAAGCGCAGCGTGCTCTTCCGCCAGTCCGACGTGACGCAAGTCTTCGAGCTGACCTGGGTGCTCGCGTGCCTGACCGCAACCGGTCAGCTCGAGCGCGGCCACGCCTACAAAGATGCGCAGAGCCGCGGCGAGTCGCCGAACGCAGGCATCTTCAACTACCCGTTGCTCATGGCCGCCGACATCGTGCTCTACGACACCAACGTGGTGCCGATCGGCGCGGATCAAAAGCAGCACCTCGAGCTCACGCGCGACATCGCGCTGCGCGTGAACCATCACTACGGCGAAGGCACGCTCGTCGTCCCCGAAGCGGTGATCTCCGAAGCACCGATCATGCTCGGCAGCGACGGCCAGAAGATGAGCAAGAGCTACGGCAACACGATCCCGCTGTTCGCGAGCACCGATCAGCTGCGCAAAGCCGTCTTCAAGTACAAGTCGGACTCGACTCCGCTCGAAGCGCCGAAGACGCCCGAAGGCGCGCCGGTCTACGAGCTCTACAAACAAATCGCGACCCCCGCGCAGACCGTGGAGCTGGCGAACAAGCTGCGCGCCGGCGGCTACGGCTGGGGCCACGCCAAGCAAGAGCTGTTCGACGTGATCGAAGCGCGCATCGCGCCGATGCGTGCGCGCTACGAAACGCTGCGCGCCGACGAGCCCGAGCTCGATCGCATCCTCGCCAACGGTGCCGAACGCGCTCGCGAACGCGCGTCACGCGTCATGACCCGCGTCCGCAAAGCCTGCGGCATTCGGTGATCATAGGGAGAACGTGCGCCGTTCTCCCTCTCACGAGGCTCGCTGCGCTCGCTCAAGAACCGGACGGCGGCACACTGTCATCCGTCATGCCCATGCCGATGCCCATGCCGTCGCCGGTCGTCATGCTCGAGTCGCCGAACGGATCTTCCATCGGCTCGGCCTTCTTCGCGCTGTCGGCCGAAGCGTTCGCGCGCAAGAGACGCGGATCGCCATCGATCACGGTCTCCGAGATCAACGTGAAGCGCTGATCGTCGGCGGTCCAACGCTGGCGCACGAGGCTCGCGTGTAGCGTCATCGCGTCGGTCGAATACCAGGAGTACGCGACCACGGAGACCGCGCTCTCGGCACCCGCCGCGACCTCGAGGTGCACGACCTCGGTGTCGGCGACCTGCAACATGCTGCCCCAGTGCCGATGCGACGCGAGGAACTGCTGCCGATAGCTGATGTCGACCATCTCGACCGCCGAGCCGATCTGACCCCAGCGCGCCGACTTGTTCAGCTCTTGCACGGTCTTCGTGAGCTTCTCGCCCGGGCTCGCGTGGTGCAGAAAGCAGCCCGAAAGCGTGAGCCAGCACAACACGGGGATCATCAGGAGGGCAGCGCGCATCCTTCGACGCTACGGCAGAGCGGCCATCACGCCCAAGAAACCGGCAGAGTCCCGCGCTGAATGACGCTCGGTAGAGACAAACGCGCGGGGATCACCGCGCGCCGGATCGAGCGTGAGACCGGCTCACTGCAAGCGCTGTTTGACCTCGCGATTGCCGGGCTCGATCTCGAGCGCCGCTTGCCATTCCTTCCGCGCCCCGGCGGCATCGCCCACCATGAGCAGCGCGTCGCCGAGCAACAGGCGATAGGGCACGCGCTTCTTGCGCTTCTCTACGATGCGGCGCGCAAAGCTGACCGCCTCGGGCCCGCGGTCGAGATCGATTAGCGCGCGCGCCAACACCTCCATCGCGTGGTGGTCGCTCGGATCCTTGCCTAAGGCGCGCTTCGCGAGCGCTTCGGCCGACGTCGCGTTTTCATCCGCCAGCGCTTTGCGCGCGAGCGCGATCAGCGCTTCGTTGTCGGCGCCTGCGCTTGCACCTTCATCCGCGGGCTCGGCCGCTGGGCTCGTCGCGCGCGGCGCAGCGGGCGCCGAGCTCGCAACGGGCGCTGCCGCAGCTTTGGCAGGCGCTGCCGCAGCTTTCGCAGGCGCTGCCGCAGCTTTCGCAGGCGCTGCCGCAGCTTTCGCAGGCGCTGCCGCGACTTTCGCAGGCGCTGCCGCAGCTTTCGCAGGCGCTGCCGCGACTTTCGCGGGCGCGGCCGCTACCGCTGGCTTGGCGTCGGCCGACGCTACAGCTGTCGTCGGCGTTGCGGCCAGAGGCGCGGATGCGGCGGTCTTCGGCGTAGCCGGCATCTTGGGCCGCGCGCCGCGATTCGCCGTCGCGACACCGCGCGCAGGCGATGCTGGTTCGCTGAGCGGCGAGGGGACGACGCCCAGGAACACGGCCGCCGCACCACCGGCGAGCAGCACCGCTGCGCCCAAGGTGGCGAGCATCCAAGGCCTCGGGCCACGGCGTATACGGCGTGGAGCTCGCGGCGCCTCAGGCTTCTCTACGGCAGCGCTTTCAGCGCGCGGTGGCCGCTTGCGTGCACGCTCTCGACCGCCTTCGGCAGGCGGCGCATCAGCCTTGGCCCTCTTCACCCCTTCGAGCCGCGGCTTACCCGTCGTCGGCGTCGCGTCCGGGCGAGCGCCCAATGCAACGGGCGGAGCGAGCGCGGCCGACGGAGCAGCCATACGTGCGCGAGCGCGACCCGCATCGCGCGGCACCGCATGCAGCGGCTCCGGGTTCAGCTCGAGCGCTTCGTTACGTCCTGCCCCTTCGCGTGCCGAGCCTTCGCGCGCCTCACGTCGCTCTTCGTTGCGGGTAGGCGCGTTCTCAGGCAGCTGACCGATCCTCGCGACCGCGAGCGAGCGCACCGGAGCGCCGGCTCCGCCTTCGCGCGCGTTTACGTTCGCGGCGCGCGCCCCGCGCAACGGCTCCGACGGCTCCGCTTCCGAGCGACCGCGCGCAGGCGGCGGCGGATCTTTCACCGACTCGCCGAACAACGACGACCGCGCCGACTTCCAGCGCGTCATCTCGCTCTCGTTGACCTCCGGCGCGACCACCGGTGCCGGCAGGGTTCGGTCCGCGCTGAACAAGCTCGCGACCGGATCCATACCCGCGTCATGGGGCGCAGGCCGTTCACTGGCGCGGGGTGAAGCGCTGCTCATCGGGTCTCCTTGATCTTTCGAACGCATTCGCTCGCGTGTTCCTGAACGTGAAAGTCATTCAGCTGGGCAGGATGAGGGCTCGCTCGAAACCGCGGACGGCGCACCCTAGCATCCTGCATCACTGAAATATTACAGTTTCACGGAGAAGGATCAAAGTCCACACCCCGACTCTTTTGCGCGTCTAGGCAGACGCCCTCGGCGCGCCCTTTTCGGCTCGGCGGCGCGCATGCAAGCATCCGAAATAACACGCTTTTTCAGCCGCTCATCGTACAGACGACGGCCGACGCTCAGCTACCGCGCTCCACCCGGTTGCGACCGCCGTGCTTGGCTCGATACAGCGCCCGGTCAGCGCCTTCGAACAGACCTTCGCGGCTACCCGCGTGGTCGGGATACGTGGCCACGCCCAACGAGCAGGTGACCTGGAGCTTGCCGAGCTCGGTCTCGAACACCGTCGCCGCCAGCTCTTCGCGCACGCGCTCCGCGAGCAGCACTGCGCCCTCCGTGGTCGTCTCTTCGCACAGGATGCAGAACTCTTCGCCGCCGAAGCGCGCGACGACATCGGTCTCGCGCTTGAGCCGGATCAAGATCGCGCCGAGCTCGCGGATCACGGCATCGCCCGCAGCATGCCCGTACGTATCGTTGACGCCTTTGAAGTGATCGATGTCGGTGATCACCAATGACAGCTTGCGGCTGAAGCGCTCCGC
>JAYUYY010000618.1:0-4586 GCA_043752225.1 Sandaracinaceae bacterium
CTTGGTCCTTCACGTGGTGTGCGGCTTTGATTCTCGTGCTGGTGGCTGCGTTCAGCAGCCCGCAGCCCGCTCATGCGCAGCTGCACCGCGCGACCGATCCGGTGATGACGCCGGCTTCGTCGGTGGTGTTGCAAGACGACGCGCTCGCGCTCGACGTCAACCCTGCCGCGATCGGCTTTCTCCCTGCGGGTAGCTTTGCGTACCTGCACAGCGAGGTCGATCGTGCAGGCAGCTGGCTCGCGCGCGGCGACGCGCTGTATGCCGCCGGCCCGGTGATCGGTCCGCTCGCGCTCGGCGTGACGCTGCAGAGCATTCGTCCGGGTGAGCGCGCGGCCCTACCGCTCGGCAGCACGAACGGCGACCGCGCGATGGCGGCGATCGGTATGGCGTACGCGCCGACGCGCGCGTTCAGCTTCGGCCTCACGACGCGCGCGTTCTCCTCGGGCGACGGGCGCTTCGATGGCCTCGCCACGCTCGATGCGGGCATGTTGCTCCGGCCGAGCGCGTTCCTCGGGCTGTCGCTGATCGGTCGCGACTTGTTCGTGACGCGCCAAGGCTTCGGCACCGCGGGGCTCGACCTCAGCTCGTCGCTGCTCGCGGGGATCGCGCTGCGTCCGCTCGGCAATGAGCTGATTACGGCAGACCTCGCGCTCGCGATCGACATGAACGATGGCGACCGGCTCGCAGGCCGCGGCGGCGTCACCTTCGAGCTGCCGCGCTTTGGCTCCGCCACCGGCTTGGTGGAGCTGGAAGAGATCGACTCCAACGATCCCGCGCTGCGCGTGATGGCCGAGCTCGCCGTGACGCTCGGCGGAACCAGCTTCGTCGCCGGCGGCACCGGTGGCGATGGCTTCGGCGACGAGCCCGGCTGGTACGCGATGGCGCGAATGGATGGCCGGTTGCGCCCGAGCTCGATCACGCGGCGCAGCGTGCTCGATCTCGAGCTGTCCGATACGTCGCCGCGCGGGATGATCTTGACCGCGATCGCGCTCGATCAGGCGCGCACCAATCCGCGCGTCGCGGGCGTCGTCTTGCGTCCGCGCGGTACCTCGATGGGGCTCGCTTACGCGCAGGAGCTGCGGTTGCAGATCCAGGCGCTGCGCAGCGCGGGCAAGCCGGTCGTGTGCCATCTCGAGTCGGCGAGCGGCTCGGAGTACTACGCGTGCGCGGGTGCCGACCGCGTGCTGCTCGATCCGGCAGGCGACATTCGCCTGATGGGCACGTCGACGAGCGTGCTCTCGTTCGGCGAGACGCTGCGCAAGATCGGCGTACGCGCCGACTTCGTTCGCATCGGCTCGTACAAGAGCGCGCCCGAGCAGTTCACGCAGGACAAGATGAGCGAGCCGGCGCGCGAGCAAGCCAACCGACTGCTCGACGACGCGCACCGGCGCATGCTGGTCGACCTCGCGGGCGACCTGCACACGTCGACCGAGCACGTCGCGGAGCTGATGGATCAAGGGCCGTACCTCGGCTCTAGCGCGTTGCGTAAGAAGCTCGTGCAGTCCGTGCTCGACGAGCACGATCTCGACGACGACCTCGGTCCACTGCAAGGCCGTGCGCGCGTCGATCGCTTGCCGCGCGACGAAGGCCGCGCCTGGGGCAAGCGCCCCTCCGTCGGCGTGATCGTGATCGACGACACGATCGTCGATGGCGAGAGCGTCGACATCCCGATCGTCGACATCCACATGACGGGCGGGCGCACGATCGTCGAAGAGCTCGAAGCGATGACGAACGATCCGAGCATCCGCGCGATCGTGCTGCGCATCGACTCGCCCGGCGGCGCGGTCGTCGCATCGGATCAGATCTGGCGCGCGGTGCGTCGTGCGCGCGCGCGCAAGCCGGTGATCGCATCGCTTGGCGCGGTCGCAGCCAGCGGCGGCTATTACGTCGCCTCCGCTGCCGACGAGATCTGGGCTGACCCTTCGACCATCACCGGCTCGATCGGCATCTTCTACGGCAAGGTCGACGTCGCGCAGCTCGCGGGCACGCTTGGCGTCGGTATCGAGAACCTGCGCCGCGGTGCGCGCGCGGGCGCGGAGAGCATGTATCGGCCGTTCACCGACGAAGAGCGCGCCGCGCTCTCCGACGTGATGCGCAGCTACTATCGCGTGTTCCTCGAGCGCGTCGCCGAGGGTCGCGGCATGAGCGTCGCTCAAGTCGACGCGGTCGCGCGCGGCCGAGTGCATTCCGGTGACGCAGCGCGCGACCTCGGCCTGGTCGATCGTTTGGGCGGTCTCGGCTCCGCGCTCGCTCGCGCACGCGAGCGCGCGGGGCTACCCGATCGAGCAGGCGTCGTCGTGCGACCCGGGCGACCGTCGGGCCTGCTCGACTACGTGCTGGGCGGCATGTCGGTCGAAGCGCTCGTGCCCAAGCTGCTCGGCGCCGACGACGCGCCGGAGGCCAAGAGCAGCGTGACCATCGCTCCCGAGCTGCGCTCGATCGCGCGCACGCTGCTGACGATGAGCCAGCTCGGCGCCGCGACTCCGCTCGCGCTGATGCCCGAGTCGATCGACCTTCAATAGCTCATTGGCTGCTGCGCCAAGTGCGCAGCGCGAAGTGACCTTGCCCCACGTAGGCGTGGGCTTGGATGCGATAGCTGCCGGATACGGGCGGGCAGACATCGCTCTGCAGGCCCAGCACCGGATAGCGATCTTGGCCGGGATCTTCGGTGATCAAGATGCCGCTCGGATCGAACAGCGCGAGATCGAGATCGCCGAGCGATTCTTCGCCGGCCGCGAGAATGCGATAGCAGGAGCCGCCGCGGAGCACGGCCAAGTAATCGCGCCGTTCGCCCGCCGCAAGATCGCCCTCGATCGGCTCGCCATCGGGCACGAGGCCGCTCGCATAACGCTTTGCGAGCGAATCGAGCGCCGCTCGCGGAGGCGCATGCGCAGTGGGCATCGGCGCCTCGGTGGGCTCGACCGCCTCGGCGTTGAGCTCCTTCGCCGCGCGCGAAGCGTCAGTCGTGCATCCGCACGTGAGCCATACGCCGATCGCGGTGAGCACTGAGCTTCTGGTTCGCACGAGCGAGACCTTACTCGGCACCGTGCCGCGATTCCATGCGGTTGATTACGACGCCGTGCGCCGCATATCGTCCGCCAATGACCCGTTCGCGAAGATTTTGTGCCGTCGTCAGCTCGCTCACGCTGAGCGCGCTCGTCTTGCTCGCATGCGCTGGATGCGGCAGCGGCGCGACGAAGAAGGAACCGGTCAGCGAGCAACCGATCGCGCGCCGCGGCCGGCTGATTATTCTCGGCTTCGACGGCGTGGATCCGGAGTGGCTCGAACGCTTCGCGGGGGAGGGCAAGCTCCCGACGCTCGACGGTCTGCGCAAAGCCAACGGCGGCCGCTCCTACAAGCACCTGCGATCGAGCAACCCGCCGCAGTCACCAGTCGCGTGGGCGTCGTTCGCGACCGGAATGGAGCCGGGCGATCACGGCATCTTCGACTTCATCGCGCGCAGCTTGCCGCAGACACCCGGCGTGCTTGCGGTGGTGCCGCGCGTCGCGACGACCTCGTTCGAGCCGCAGGACATCGGCCCGCCGGTGGCGCGCAATCTCCGCAGTGGTGAGCCGTTCTGGCAGCGCCTCGGCAATCGCGGCGTGCGCGTGGTCGCGTTGAACGTGCCGTACAGCTTTCCGCCCGATCCGATGAAAGACGGTCGCATGCTGAGCGGTCTCGGCGTTCCCGATCTACGCGAGACCAACAGCACGTTCACCTACGTCGGGACCGAGGTCACGCTCGAGCAAGCCAAGCAACCGCCCGGTGGCGGCGCGCTCGTCCCGCTCGCGATGGCGCAAGGCCGCGGGCGCTTCGAGCTCGAGGGGCCTTCGCTGCCCGCGGGCAAGGGCAAGCGCATGCAATTGGCGATGGAGCTCGCGACGGATGACAACAACACGACGGCAACGCTCAGCGTCGCGGGCAAGAGCGTAAAGCTGACTCTCAACGAGATGAGTGATTGGATCGAGCTCGACTTCAAGCACGATAGTCAAAACATCCGCGGCATCGCGCGCGCGATGTTGCTCGAAGCCGGCGCTCGCACTCGGCTCTTCATCACGCCGATCAGCATGCATCCGCGCGCCGCGTACTCGGCCTTCACGTATCCGAAAGCGTTTGCCGGCCAGCTCGCCGACGAGGTTGGCCTCTACAAGACGGTGGGCTGGGATCACGACACGAGCGCGCTCAACGCCGAGGTCCTCGACGACGGCGCATTTCTCAAGGACATGGACCAGATCGAGACCCAGCGACGCAAGATGTTGCTCGACCGTTTCGACAAGGCCGATTGGGATTTGCTCACCTGGGTCTCGACCTCGACCGACCGCGTCGCGCACATGTTTTATCGCCTGATCGATCCGCAGCATCCGCGCTACGACGCCGCGCTCGCCGCGCGCTACGGCAATGCGATCGAGAACGAGTACAAGCGCATGGATGCGACGGTCGCGGCGGTGCTCAAGCGCCTGCAGCCCGACGACGTGCTGCTGATCATCTCGGACCACGGCTTTCACAACTATCGCCGCGGCTTGAACGTGAACCAATGGCTGCGCCAGCAAGGGCTGCTTACGCTCAAAGGCGGCGCAACCGCTTCA
>JAYUYY010000619.1:0-4571 GCA_043752225.1 Sandaracinaceae bacterium
CGCGCCGAACGGCAGCTCGGCGCGCGGCACGAGCCTCACGCCCTGCTTGATGCGCTGGGTTAGGCCGAGCTCACCGCGGCACGGCTCGCACGCGTGCAGATGGCTCTCGAGCTCGATCACCGGCGAGGGCTCGAGCTCGCCGTCGACATACGCGTCGAGGTGATTGCGGACGACTGAACAGTCCATCACTTGCTCCTCCTGCCACGGCGAAACGCATCGAGTGAGGCCACCTGCTCGAGCTCTTCGGACTCGACCTTCTGGGTCGCGGCCATACCTTCGCTGGCCTGCTCCGCCGTCTGCCCGCCCGGCGAATCGGTGCCGGCCGCGATCAAGCGCTCGCGCAACGAGCGGCGCGCGCGATGCAAACGCGACATCACGGTTCCGATCGGGCAGCCGAGCACCTCGGCGATTTCCTTGTAGCTAAGCTCTTCGATGTCCGCGAGCACCACGACCGTGCGGTGATCCTCGGGCAGCGCCTCGAGCGCGGCCGCCAGCTCCTTCTGCACGATCGGCCGCAGCGCGACGCCGTCCGGATCGGTCAGCGCTCGCAAAGCGGTATTCGAGAGCGCGTCGCGACCGCCCGGCTCGTAGGCCATCGACTCGCGCACGTCGCGCTCGCGTTGGCCGCGCCGGTACCGGTTCACGAACAGGTTGTATTGGATGCGCAGCAGCCAGGCCTTCACGTTGCTGCCGCGCTCGAAGCGCTCGAAGAACCGGAACGCCCGCAAGACGGTTTCTTGCAGCAGGTCTTCGGCATCGGCCGGCGAGCGGGTCAGCCGCAGCGCATTGCCGTAGAGCAGATCGAGGTGGGGTAAGACCTCGGCATCGAAGGCTTCCCGATTGGGGTCGCGGGCACCGCGAAAGACCGCTCGAAGGTTTGAAAGCACCTGTCTTGCCTCGCGGGGTGCAACACGGCCCCGCCGGATTCTATTTCCACTCCCGACCTGTAGCCCTGACGAACCCTGGTGGGCAGGGAGAAACAGCCCAAGCGCCCTCCCCGCCTAGCGCCCCAAAGAGGAGCGGCGCAGGATGTGCCGAGGATGTCGGTGGACGCGCAGGTCGACGCGCTGGCTCGGGTCGCGTTGTCGATTTCGGATCATACGATGCGAGCGGCATACGTGAGGCACACGCTTCGCGCGATGCCGCCCGAGCAAGTCGCCGACTGCTTCATGGTCGCGATGTCGAGCGCGGAAGCGCGCAGGCCTGCGCACGGCGAGCTGCTGCAGGCGATCTCGCTCGCATTGGCCGACGAGAGCTGCGAGGCCCTGCGCGATACCTTGAGCGGCCTGTTCGAGGCGCGCGGGCAAACGATGCTGGCGCGCGCGCTCGGCCGGTTCGTGCCCGGCGAAGAAGACCCCGCTGCGCAACGCATCCCGGACTTCGGCAAAGGTCGCGCGGTCACGTTGGGCGAACGCAAGTCGCTGGCGCGCCGGCACGATCGCGAAATGCTCACGCGCATCCTGCGCGATCCGCATCCGCTCGTGATCCGCATCTTGCTCGGCAACCCGGCCGTGACCGAGCCCGACATCGTGCGGCTGTGCGCGAGCCGTCCGGTGCTCGGCGATGTGCTGCGCGAGGTGTTCCGCAGCCCGCGCTGGATCGTGCGCTATCAAGTGAAGACCGCGTTGGTGCTCAACCCGTGTACGCCGCTCGACATCGCGCTGCAGATCGCGCCGCATCTCACCGCTCAAGATCTGCGGCGCGCGGTCGCCGCCACTGACTTGAACGAAGAGCTCCAAGAGGCTTGCCGTCGGCAGCGCGGCAAGACGGACTCGACGACTCTCCATTGAGAGCCGGCTCAGCTCTTGTCGACGAGGTCCGCGTCGGTCGCATCGGCCTTGTCGACCGAGGGCTTCTCGGCCACGGGCTTGTCGGCGCTTGCGACGCTCTTGCTGGGCGGGACGCGATCGTCCGAGATGCCACGCTTGAAGTTGCGAATCGTGCGCCCGAGGCCTTCGCCGAGCTCTGGTAGCCGCGAGGCTCCGAACACGACGAGCAAGATCAGGAAGATCACGATCAGCTCGGACACACCTAGATTGGGCACAGGCGGAGCCTACGACCGCGGCGTTTCAGCGGCAAGCCGCGCTTCCCGTCGTGTGCAGGCGCTGCTAGCAAACGCTTCCATGACCTTGGCGCAGCTCGAACGCCGCACGCTCACGCTCGGGACCGAAGCGCTGTATCGCGATCCCGCGCTGTACGAGCAGCTCTATCTGCAGCGGCGCGATGACGTGCGGTTCTATGTCGAGCAGGCGTCGTTGCGCGAAGGCAGCCCGATCCTCGAGATCGGCGCCGGCAGCGGACGCATCACGCTCGCGCTCGCGGAGGGCGGGTACTCGGTCGTCGGCGTCGACACGATGCCCTCGATGTTGGCGTTCGCGCGCAAGCGCCTGGCGAGGTTGCCGATCGCGCAGCGCGAGCGCGTCACGCTGATTCGCGCAGACGTGCGCAAGCTCGAGCTCGGGCGGCGCTTTCCGCTCGTGATCGCGCCGTTCAATGTGCTGCAACACCTGTACACGACCGCCGACCTCGAGCTCGCGCTGCGCACCTGCGCTGCGCACTTAACGCCGGGCGGCACGCTCGTGTTCGACGTGCTCATGCCCGATATCGCGGCGCTCGCGCAGCATCCGGACCGGGTCTACCGAGTCGGAGGCTTTCGCCACCCTGTGACTAAAATAAGCTACACGCTGCGCGAGAGCTGTCACTACGATCCGGCCGCGCAGGTCCGAACCACCCACATGTTCTTCGAGCCGAGCGCCCCCACGCTCCCCGCGCTCGTCGTACCGCTCGCGCAGCGCCAAATTTTCCCCGCCGAGATCGAGCTCTTGATGAACGCCGTCGGCCTCGAGATCACCACGCGACTCGGTGATTTCCCGGACCAACCGTGGGATGCCACGGCCCGCTCGCAGATCGTGATCGCACGAGCGCGCACGCGGCTCGCACGCAAGCAGCCTGCGCGTTCGCGCTGAGCTCGCACGCAGCGAACACCACGCGGCGAGATGGTGTTATGAGGCAGTCGTAAGGAGCCACGATGCAGGATCGCCTTCTTTTCGTGCTTTCACCGCCGCGCGCCGGCTCGACGCTCTTGCAGCGCATGCTCGGCTCGCACGCCGACATCTATACGCATCCCGAGCCGCACTTGATTACGCCGCTCGCGTATCTCGGCTTTCACGACAGCGTCGACAAAGCGCCGTACGACCACATCAACGCGGCCGAAGCGATCCGCGCGTTCGTCGACGAGCTGCCGAACAAAGAGCTCGACTACCTCGACGCGTTGCGCGCGTACAGCGACACGCTCTACGGCCGAATGCTCGACAAGAGCGGCCGCAAATACTTCCTCGACAAGACGCCGGCGTACGCGCTCGTCCTGCCGTTCCTCACCAAGCTCTATCCGAACGCGCATTACGTAGTGCTCACGCGCCATCCGCTGGCGGTGATGAGCAGCTACGCGAACAGCTTCTTCGACGGCGACTGGCAGGCCGCGCACGCGTTCAATCCGATCGTGGAGCGCTACGTGCCTGCGATCGCGCGCTTGCTCGAGAACCGAGCTGCGCACGTGCACCAAGTCGGCTACGAGCAGCTGGTCAAAGATCCCACGACAGAGCTCGCACGCATGTTCGCGTTTCTCGGATTGCCCGATGATCCAGGAGCGGTGAACTACGGCGAGCGCTTCGAAGCCAAAGCCGCTGGTTACGGCGATCCGATCACCGTCGGCGCGCAGTCCAAGCCGGTCGATGGCTCGATCCACAAGTGGGTCGACGAGCTCACGCAGGACGACGACAAGCTCGCGATCGCGCAGCAGATCGTCGCACGGCTCTCAGCGGACGACGTGCGGCTGTGGGGCTTTTCGCGCGACGAGCTACTCACGCCGGTCGAGACCGCGCGCGCTGCGGTTGGCAAACCGCCGTTCCGCAAGCCGCGCATGAACAGCTACGTCCTGCAGCGCAAGCTGATGCTCGCGCTCAAGAAGGACATCGACAGTCGCCCGCACGGCAAGCTGATCCGGCGCGTGCGCTACTACTGCAACGTGCTGTTGCGCGAGTGAGCCCATGAACACCTTTGCGACCATGTCGACGATCAGCGGGTTTGCACGCGCCCTTGCGGTGGCAGCTCTCGTCCCCGCGCTCGCGGTCGGGTGCACGGCGCTTCGCCAAGGCCAGCCTAGCGAGCTCACTGACAGTGGAACCGGCGATGCGGGCGCCAGCGATGGCAGCACGAATGAGGCCGACGGCAGCACGGGCGCGGCTGATTCCAGCGTGCCGCTCCGCGATGCAGACACGGATGCAAGCGAGGCTGGGGCCCTGCCGATGGACTCTGGCACGCTGTCTGATTCATCGGTCGAGGCCGGCGCCGACTCCGGAGATGACGCACAGGTGGAAGGCGTCGGCTTCGGATCTTTTGCATGCAACCCGCTCACGAATGCCGGCTGCGACGGTGCTCAACGATGTGGATGGGTGAGTGACTCGGAGGACTCCACGACCGCGTGCGTTGCGGAAGGAACCGTCTCCTCTGGGCTCGCCTGCGAATACGGCACCGGGGGAGTCGATGATTGCGAGAGCGGCTCCGTGTGCATT
>JAYUYY010000620.1:0-11215 GCA_043752225.1 Sandaracinaceae bacterium
CGCGCTCGCGGAGGTCGTGCGCAACACGGAAGAATTCCTCGAGCGCGATATCGCAGTGTTGTGGCCGAACGCGGTCGACAAAGAGGGCGGCTTCCGGTGGCAGGTGCTCGAGCCGACCGGACCTGCGCGCGCCGAGCACTGCACGCTGCGCGGGCCTGCGCGGCTCGCCTCGCAGTACGTGCGCGCCAACATCAACCCGAGCGATCGCTATGCGCTCTCGTTGCCCGGGAGCTTGCGCTATCGCTTGTCACCGCTCGATCACGACTTCGATAACCTGACGGTGACCGGCGATTGGACCAACTGCGGGTTCAACGAAGGCTGCGTCGAGGCGGCGGTCATGTCGGGGCTGCTCGCGGCCCACGCGATCGCCGAGTCGCCCAAGCTCGAAGACATCATCGGGTTCGATCACCCGTGAGCTCGTTATAAGGAACTTCGTATGGCATTAGGTCCTCGTCATCGCCGTCCGCTGCTCGATCGCGCAAGCCCGCTGCGCGGGTGGAACGGGCTCTACGTCCCGAGCAACGGCCACCGGCGCGCCGTGCCGCAAGCTGCTGCGCAGCCTGAGATGACCAGCCAGCAGGCGCCGGTGAGCGACGTCGCGCCGAAGCCCGCGGCTGCGGTGAGCGCGCCGATCCCGCCGCACGCGGCCGAGCCCGCGCCGCATATCCCGCCGATGCCATCGCCACAAGACGCCGTCGCGCGCGGTGTTGCGACCGGCTATCGCGTGATCGAGGAGTATTTGCGCGAGGGCCAAGGCGTTGCGCGCAGCGTCGCGCAAGCGTCGACCGTCGCGGATGTCGCGGCGGCGTTCGATCCGCGCAAGCTCACCGAGCGCATGGTGCAGCACGCTTCCGACTTGGCGGCGGCTTGGATCGAATACATGCAAGCCAGCTTGAACGCGGCCGGCACGCCTCCCTCGAGCAACGCTGCATCGAGCAGCGGCGCGCCGGCGGAGCAAGAGATCCCGGATGTCGGCGCGTTCGCGATTCCACATCGCGCGCCACGCGCTCCGCAGTCGGCGTCGCCCCAGCCTGCATCACCCGCGAGCACGCCGCGTAGCTCGGGCAGCGCGCGCCCGTTGGTCATGATCGATCTCGTCTCGACGCGCCGCGTCGCGACCCAGGTCGAGCTGAACGAAGGACCGCTGCCGCTGCACTGCCACGCGCACGCGCTGCGCTGCGAAGCCGATCGCTCGCTGCGCATCGAGGGGGTGACCGTAGAAGCGGTGCACACTGCGACGCCCGCGCGCTTGATCGTGCGGCTCGCGATCCCGAGCGACGCGCAAGCCGGCTCGTATCGCGCGCTGTTGCTCGACGCGGATACGAACCTGCCGTGCGGCCAGCTCGTGCTCGAGCTGTTCGAGTAATCGGCGATGGCGACGCAAGCCGCAAGCCTGGTGCGCGCGATGCTCGAAGAGCACCGCCACGTCGTGCAGGCGGCGCTGCGCAAGTACGTCGCGGAGCGCGAGAGCGAGAGCAGCCATCTCTACGAGCTGGTCGCGGATTATCCGGAGCGCGGCGGGCGTGCGTTGCGCGCGAGCTTGTGCCTCGCCTCGGCATGCGCGTTCGGTGCGGAGGTCGAGGACGCGATCGGCGCCGCGGTCGCGCTCGAGCTGATGCACAACGCGTTCTTGGTCCACGACGACATCGAAGACGGCAGCGTCGAGCGGCGCGGCAAGCCGACCTTGCACGTGCTGCACGGCATGCCGATCGCGGTGAACGTCGGCGATGCGCTGGCCGTGCTCAGCTTGCGCCCGCTGCTGGCGAGCCAAGCGCGGCTCGGGCCGCGGCTCACGTTGCGCGTGCTCGAAGAAGCCGAGCGCATGGCACGCGAATCGGTCGAGGGCCAAGCGCTCGAGCTGCACTGGCGCGATCACAACCAGATCGCGCTCAGCGAAGACGACTACTTGAAGATGATTCTCAAGAAGACGTGCTGGTACACGACCATCTACCCGTGCCGCGTCGGCGCGTTGATCGGCACGCGCGACGGCGTAGATCTCGATCGGTTCTTGCGGTTTGGTTTCTTTCTCGGCGCAGCGTTTCAGATCCAAGACGATCTCTTGAACCTCACCGGCGATCCGGAGCGCTACGGCAAAGAGCGCGACGGAGATCTCTACGAGGGCAAGCGCACGCTGATGCTGATCCGCTTGTTCGAGGTCTCGAGCCCGGCCGAGCGCGAGCAGTGGTCGGCGATCCTGCAGCGCAGCCGGAGCGAGCGCACGCGCGAAGACGTCGCGCAGCTGCGCGCGGGCATGGATCGCTACGGCTGCATCGAGCATGCGCGCAAGGTCGCGCACGGCTTGGCCGGTGCAGCGATGCACGAGCTGCAGACCGCGTACGGCGATTTGCCCGACTCGCGCCATAAGGAGTTTCTGACCGCGCTTCCGGTCTGGATGCTCGAGCGCGCGTAGCGGTTACAAGCTTCGCGCTTACGCGTGCGCGACTAGCTCGCGCGCGGTCGCGATCAGCGGGCGCACGCTCTGCGGCGGGAAGGACGCGAGCAGCGACTCGAGCACGTCGCGCGCTTCATCCGGTGTGCCCTTGGTGTTGAGCAGCTTGGCGAGCGAGACGGAGGCGGTGAGCTCGAGCCAGCGGTTGCCGCAATCGTGCGCGAGCTCGATCGCATGGCGGTAGCTCGCCTCGGCACCGGCCGAGTCGCCCTGTCGCGCGAGCGCATCCCCGCGCTGTCGATACGAGACGTGGGTCACGCTGGCTGCGATCTGCGACTGAGCTGTCTCGATGTTTTCGTCGATCAGCTCGACCGCATCTTTGATCTGCCCGCTCTCCAGATAGGCTTGCGCCAGGTACGCGCGATGGAAGGGGATCACGATCGCCGCGCCGCTGGCCTCGAGCAGCCATAGGCCGGAGGTGATCTGCGCGATGCCGGTCTCGACCTCGCCTTTGTGCACGTCGCTCATGCCCAAGTGGATGCTGCCGGTGGCGATCCAGAACGGAAAACCGTGCTCAATCGAGAGCGCCATCTCGCGCGTGGACATCTCGCGCGCGAGCTCTTCGTCCTCCAAGAAATCGAGCGCGAGCACCGCGCCGAAATTGAGCGCCATCACGATGTCGTAGGGGTGCTCGAGCGCCTCGGCGATCTGCATGGCTTCTTTCCAGATCTCATACCCGAGATCGGGATCGCCGCGCAGGGCCGTGATCCAGGCTGTGTATAAGAACGGGTATAAGTATCCGTCGTAGCCGTGCAGCGAGAGCAGCTGTTGGGCCTGCGTCAGCGCGTTGTTGCGGTCGTAGTGGCCGATCGCCTCGGCGAAGAGCGAGCGGCTCAGCTCGTATTCGCCGCGAAAGAACGCCCGCACGCCGAGCGTGGAGCACGCGATGATCGAGTGCAGCGGATCGGGCGGCGCAGCGCGGATGCGCTCGAAGCTCTCGGCGAGGTGCGCCGTAATCTCGCGATCGCTGCGCACCAGGTACACGCCCCAGATGCCGTAGAGCACGCCGATCGGCAGCTCACCGGAGCGCTCGCACAGCTCGTGCGCGCGCGCGTAGCTGTCGAGCACCTCGGAGGCGGCGTAGCCGCGGGTGGAGATCAGCGCGACGCCGAGCGAGGTGCGCAGCGCGACCTCACGTTGGTTGCGCTCGGTGGTCTCGGGCTCGGTCGCGAGCATGTCGAGCGCCTTGCCATAGATCGCTTCGGCCTCGGCGTAGGCGCTGCGCGAGAGCGCGCGCTTGCCCGCGAGATCCCATTGCGCGACCGCTTGGCGCGGCATGCTCGCGGCGGCGTAGTGGCGTGCGAGCAGGTGCGGCTCGCTCTCGGCGGCCGAGGCAACGCCCGCGACGAGCGCTTCGGCGGCGCGCTTGTGCAGCTCTTGGCGCGAGCTGCGCAAGAGCGATTCGTACGCGGCGTCTTCGATCAGCGAGTGGTGAAAGATGTAGCTCTCGTGCGCGGGATCGGTGCTGCGCCGCAAGAGCCCGAGGCCGATCAAGCGATCGAGCTCGGAACGCAGCGCGGCGGGATCGAGATCGGCCACCGCGTGGATCAGCGCAAACGAGAAGGTGTGCCCGAGCGTTGCGGCCAGCTGCAAGAGCGGCTTACCGGGCCCGAGCCGATCGATGCGCTCGACCAGCGAGTCGCGAACGGTCGGCGGAATCACGATCGGGACCGAGCGTACGCTACCGGGCGATACGGACGAGCCCGAGGATGCGCTGCTGCTGACCTGCGCTTGCATCGACTCGAGCACGCACTTGGTGATCTCTTCGAGGTACAGCGGCACGCCGTCCGCGCGCGCCAGCACTTCGCGCAGCGTCGCCTCCGCAAACGGGTGCTCGCGCATGACGTCGGCGACGATGCGCTCGGCGTCCTCGAGCGAGACGCGGTTGAGGGTGACCGGCACGACGCGCTGCGCGTACCACGTCGGCTTGAGCTCAGGCCGATGCGTGACGAGCACGACGAGGTGATCGGCGATCGGCCGCGAGGTCATCAGCCCGAGCAGCTCGAGCGTCGAAGGATCCGCCCATTGCGCGTCTTCAAATACGAGCAGCGTCGGCGTCATCGCAGCGCGCGCGGCGAGCCAGGCCAGGATCGCTTCGAAGACAGCGGTGCGCTCCTTGAGCGAGGGCAAAGGCGCGCGGCGCAGCGAGGGCGCGTCGAGCGAGAGCAACGAGGCGAGCACCGGTAGCTGTGCGTGGAGCGACAGCGCGCTCAAGCCCGCCGTCAAGCGCGCGAGCTGCTCGTCTTGCGGCGCGCTGACCAAGCCGAGCTCGCGCTGCAACAGCTCGATCCACGGGCGCAGCGCGGTGTCTTTGTGCAGCGGCGAGCAGTTGCATTCGAGCGTCGGCGCCAAGCGACCGATCGGGCCGCTCGCGGTGATCTCGTCGCGCAGCGCGCGCGCCAGCCGCGATTTGCCGATACCGGCTTCACCGGACAGCAAGACCATCGCGCCTTCGCCGGTGACGCTCTCCGACCAAAGCGTGCGCAAGTGCTGCAGCTCGGTGTCGCGGGCCACGAGCGGTGTAAGGCCGACGCGCGCGGCGACATCGAGCCGGCTCGCGCCCGTTTCGCCGAGGATGCGCAAGAGCGAGACCGGCTCTTGTAGACCTTTCACGTTGAGCGTGCCGAGCGCTTCGATCTCGAAGTATCCCTGCACGATGCGATACGTCGCGTCGCTGACGACGACCTCGCCGATGCTCGCCGCGCTCTGAATGCGCGCAGCGACATTCGGCGTTTCACCGATCGCGAGCAGCTCACGGCGCGCGGCGGTGCCCATCTCGCCGACGACGACCGGCCCGGTGTGAATGCCGACCCGCACTTGCAGCGCGCCTTCTTGCAAGCGCGTCGCGCTCTTCATCGCTTCGACGATCGCAAGGCCTGCGAGCACCGCGCACTTCGCGCTGTCTTCGTGGCTGGTCGGATAGCCGAAGTACGCGAGCACGCCGTCGCCGAGGTACTGCGCGATGTAGCCGTTGAAGCGCCCGACCGCTTCGGCGCAGCGTCGTTGGTAATCGAGCAAGAGGTTGCGGAGATCCTCGGCGCCGAGCCGCGCCGCGAGCGCGGTCGAGCTGACCACGTCGCAGAACAACACGGTGATTTGGCGATGCTCCGCTGCGGCCGGAGGGAGCGAGCCGCGGCGGCCGCTCTCGAGCACGAGCGGCGCACCACAGTGTCCGCAAAAGCGCGTGTTCGCCGGGTTCTGCCCGCTGCACACGACGCAGCCGATCGTCAGCGCGCTGCCGCAGTGCGCGCACGACCCCACGCCTTCGTGATTCGACCGACCGCAGGTGCGGCACTGCATGCTCGCGGCGCCTCCGCAGCCCCCGACATACCACGACCGCGCGGCAGAACGCCTGACCTTTATGCAATGAGATGGCCCACTCCGGCCAGAGATTAGCCTCGTAGCTGACGCGAACCATGGGGATCACGAGCCATCATGACCGCCACAATGGAGGCGTTTAGGTTCGGCGAGGTAGGCGGCGCCGCCTACGAGCTGCGCAGGCAGGCATCGAGTCAGGCGAAATACGACGCAGAAGGTTATTAAACCTGCGCTGAAATCGCGTGGCACGGATGTCGCAAACCTCTCTTGGGCCCGCGGCGTGAAGTCCCGTGAAGTCGAGTCGTAGGCGCCTTAGAGCTTGAGAGCTTTGCATACATCGTTCGGAGACCAGGTGAGATGCACAGCCTTCGTGCTTGGAGCCCTGCTGTGCATCGGCTGCGCGAGCGTCCCGAAAGGGCGTTACGGAGTCGAGAGCGTGAAGCTGTCGGGTGTCGACCAGCTGAGTGAAGAGGCGCTCCAAGCGTGCCTCGCGACGCGCGAGCGAGAAGCGAATCACCTGCGCTTTGGGTTGGGCAGCAGCTCGTGCGGCGACCCGCCGTTCGACGAGGACGCTCCCGACGTAAAGCTGTTCTCGTGGCCCTGGGACGAGTGGCCGGTGTTCGACTCGGCGATCTTCGATGTCGACCAGCGGCGGATCGAGCGCTGGTACCAAGCGCGCGGTTACTACGACGCGAAGGTCGTGAACACCTGGCTCGACGCGGATGGCGAGCCGGTCGCGATCGGCGATCAGTGCACGACCGACAGCTGCGAGCTCGACGTGCACGTGATGATCGAAGAGGGCAAGCCCGTGTACGTCGCGCGCGTGATCGTCGAGATGCCGCCCGAGCTCGATCCGGCGCTCAAGGCCCGGCTGCTCGACTCGCCGGAGCTGACGGTCGGCCGGCGCTTCGATGAGGCGATCTATGAGAGCGACAAAGAACGCCTGAGCGAAATGCTCAAGGAGAAGGCGTTTGCAAAGGCGATCGTCGACGGCGTGGTCGAGCTCGATCGCGACAAGCGCGTCGCCACCGTGCGCTACCGCTTGAAGCCGGGGCCGGCGTGCGTGATCGGCAGCGTGCGCGTCGAAGGTGAGGGCGAGCTCGACGCGGCGGTGATCCAAGAGGTCGCAGGCCTCAAGCCCGGCGTGCCGTTTCAGCAGAGCGCGCTGACCGATGCGGAGCTCGCGGTGTTCGCGCTCGGCGCGCTCTCGACCGTACACGTCGAGATGGTGCCGCGCGCGGATCGCGAGGACATCGTCGATCTGGTGATCCGCGTGACGCCGGGGCGCGCGTCGCACTGGCGGCTCGGCATCGGCGTGATGAGCGGCAGCATGCAGCGCGCGACCTCAACCGAGACGCTCTCGGTGCCCCAGTGGGACGTGCACCTTAAGGCTGCGTATCGCGACGATGATTTCTTGGGCGGCTTACGGCGCTTCAAACTCGAGGAGCGGCCGCGCCTAATCTTCTTGCGCGAGTTCCCGGAGCTGCCGGATGACGGACCGCGGCTCGGCAACACGATCATGGCGGGCTTCGAGCAGCCGCGCTTCATCGAGCACCGCACGGTGCTGTTCATCGATGCGCAGTGGGACATTGGGCCGGATGCGTTCTATGGATATTTTCGCCACGACATCGGCACCAAGGTCGGTCTGCGCCGCGCGTTCTTCGCGCAGAAGCTGATCGCCGAAGCGTCGATCGGGCACGACCTCTACGAGATCATCGAGGCGACGATGGCGATGGTCTCGAGCTATCGGCTGCCGTTCTTGGAGCAAAAGCTGACGCTCGACCTGCGCAACGACGCGGTGCGCCCGAGCAAGGGCCTCTACATATCCACCGCCGTGCAAGAGGCGGTGCAGCTCGGCTACGGCTCGTGGGACTACGTGCGCGTCACGCCGGAGGTGCGCGGCTATCTCAAGTTGCCGCTGCGCATCGTGCTCGCGCAGCGGTTCGCCGTGGGTTGGCTGTTCATCTTGGACAGCGCTCCGGGGCTCGATCCGGTCTCGGACGAAGTCGGCCCGCAGACGTATCGCTTGCGCGGCGGCGGTGCGAACAGCAACCGCGGCTTTGGTCCCGGCGAGCTCGGCGTCGGCATCGACGGCGGAACGCGGCGCTGGGAGAGCTCGACCGAAGCGCGCCTGCCGCTCAGCGCAGATTTCACGCTCGCGCTGTTCTTCGACATGGGAGACGTCTCGCGCGGCAAGCGCATCCGCTTCGAGCACGTGAACGCATCGACCGGCTTCGGTCTGCGTTACCACCTGTCGTTCGCGACGATTCGCTTGGACGCAGGCTGGCAAATCCCGGGCTGGCAGCGCGTCGGCGGCAATGATGCGCCGGTCAAGGTCGAGGTGTTGCCCTCGGCGCTGCACCTCACGCTCGGGGAGGCGTTCTGATGGACATGCGAGCGCACCCACCGGCGCATCACCCGTTGCGAAGAGCTGCGCGCATCGCGGGCAAGATCGCGCGCGTGATCGCGCTGAGCCTGCTCGGGCTCGTGTTGCTGGTGTTGCTGCTCGCGACGGTTGGGCTCGAGCTCGAGCCGGTGCGCGAGCGCGCGCGACGCGAGCTCGTGCCGCTCGTGAGCGACGCGCTCGGTGCGCCGCTCGAGATCGACGAGATCGAGCGCTTGTCGCCGTTTCGCGTGCGCGTGCGCGGCGTGCGCTTGCTCGGGCCGGACGGTTTGCCGGTCGCGGCGGTCGGCAAGCTGACCGTGTACATCGATCCGTTCGCGCTGATCGCGATGCGCGTGCACATCCCGAACGCCGTGATCGATCGCATGTTCGTCGACCTCGGCGATCTCGATCAGGAAGAAGGCGCGCGCGGCGGGTTGCTCGACGTGCTCGCAGCGATACCGAAGAGCGACGAGCCCGAAGCTAAAGACGAGAGCGGCGGCATCGTGCTCGCGTTTCATGATCTCGAGATTACCCGCGGCCATGCGAGGGCGATCGCAAATGCCACGCACTTCGATCTGCGCAGCTTGAACGGCGAGCTCGATGTCGATGTTGGCGATGCGCTCGCCATTGAAGTCGAAGCGCTCACCGCATCCATGGAGCGCGAAGGCTTCGCAGCCGCGTACCTGCAATCGCTCCGCGCGGCATACCGCGAGAACGAGCCGATCGACGCAGATCTCGTGATCGTTGCCGGCGCGACGCGGCTAGACCTCAATGCGCAGGTCGGCCCGGCAGCGGAGAGCGGCGCCTGGCCGATCGACGGACGCGTCTTGGTGCGCGCGCTCGACCCGACGACGCTCTACGCGTTCGGCCTTCCGCCGGATCCGCTGCGCGCGCCGATCGACCTCGACGTCCAGACGTCGGGTAGCACGCACGACTTGACGTACGCCGTGGTGCTCAGCACGCCCGGTGGCGATGCGCGGCTCGAGGGCACCGCGCATGCGCTCGCGCCGGAAGGCGATCTGCGTCGCTCGGCGGATGCGTTGCTCGTCACCGAAGACTTCGACCTGCGGCGCTTCCTCGCGATCGACGTCGAGCCGATCACGCTCGAGCTGCGCGCCGACGTCGAGTCGAGCGACGCCTTCGAGTCGGTCGAAGCGAAGGTCGAGCTGGCCCGCGCGCGCTACGCGAAAGACGCGCTGCCGCATGTCGCAGGTCACGCTCGCTACGTGCAGGACGGCGCGCTTCACATCGAGCAACTCGTCGCGAGCTATCCGAGCGGCACGCAGCTCGTAGCGAACGGCACGCTCAGCGACGGCGGCGCGATCCGTGCGCGCGCCAAGCTGCAAACGCACGAGCTGCGCGACATCGCGCCGCTGCAAGCCATGATCCCCGAGCTGTGCGGCGCGCTCGACGCGGACGTGAGCTTCCTGCGCGACGAGCAAGGGGCGATGGAGGTGGAGCTGAATGCCGGTGCGGCCGGCGTGATCCTACCGCCGCTGCAGGCGAGTCTGCTGCGCGTCTCGCTCTTGGCGAGCGGCGAAGATTTCGACGCGCTGAAGGTCAACGCGACCGTCGTCGCGACGCGTGGCCAGATCGAGAAGGAGCGCTTCGAGAGCCTAGAGGTCAGCGTCAACGGCGGGCCGCGCACGTATGAAGCGCACATCAAGCTCGACGATCGCGCGCGCGTCGACGGCGCGCTCAGCTATCACCGCAAGCGGCTCGAGGTGCGCAACTTGGTCGCGCGCTACAACGGCGCCGAGCTGCGCGCCGATCTCGACCTCGTCCCACACGGCACCTCGCGCGTGAAGGCCAAGCTCGACGTGCCCGACCTCGAGCGCGTGACCAAGCCGTGGCTCGAGACACCGCTGCGCGGCGCGCTGCACCTCGGCGTCGTTGGCGCGATCGATCGCAAAGAGATCGCGCTCGAGCTGACCGCGACCGATGGCCGCGGCCCGCTCTTGCAAACCAAGATACGCGCGGAGCTCGGTAAGCGGCGCTTCGCGGTGACGCAAGATGGATTTGCCGATCTGCTCGGCAACGCGTGGGAAGCGGACGTCGCGCTGCAAGCGCGTAGGATCGATGAGCTGCCGATGATCGAGTCGCTCGACCTGCCGCCCGCGGTCTTGCCCGCGGTGGTCGCGATAGATCTGAAGTTTGGCCACGTGCCCAAGCAAGAGCCGGTAGGCGTCGCGCACCTGTCTGCGTACTGGCCGGGCCCGACGCGCGAAGAGCTGAAAGCGGCGCCGGCGCGCTGCGGTCAACGCGGTAAGCCGCGCTTCGATCTCGAAGTGAAGATGAAGAACGGCGACCTCGGCGCGCTGGCCAAGGCGACGCTCGATGGCAAGGCGGTCGCGTCGATCACGACCAAAGCCACCGCTCCGCTCAACGAATGGCTGCAGCCGAAGTCACCGGGGCCGGTCAGCGTCGATGCGCGCTTCTCGCGTGTGCCGCTAGAGGACGTGCCGATCGTGTGCGAGCACGTCGCGGGTGAGATCTCGGGCAAAGCCAACCTCAATCGCGCGCTCACGCAGGCGGTGAGCATCGGTGTCGACCTCAAAGGTCGCGGCATTCGCTGGGGCACCGCGCCCACGTTCAACGCGCACGTCGAAGGTCGTGCGGATAAAGACGCCGTCGCGCTCACCACCAAGATGTCGACCGCCGGTGGCCACGCCAACATCTCCGCGCGCGTGCCGATCGATGTCGGTGGTCGCGCGCCCACGGTCGATCTGCGCAAGCCCACCGAAGCAAGCGTCGAGCTGCGCAACATGAACGTGCAAGCGTTGCTCGCGCCGGTGACCGCGGTGAGCGCGCGCGGCGGCAAGCTGAACGGCCAGATCAAGATGAACGCACCGCTGCTCGACCCGAGCTTTCACGGTCGACTGCGCCTCGAAAAAGTCAGCCTCGTGATGCGCGATCTCGGCCAGCCGATCGAGCGCGTCGATAGCGTGATCGTGTTCGAGGGCAAGACCGTGCGCCTGCTCGAGACCAAGCTGCACGACGGAGAAGGTGTCGCGCGCGTCTCGGGCACCTTGAAGTGGAACAACTTGCTCACATGGAACGCG
>JAYUYY010000621.1:0-4559 GCA_043752225.1 Sandaracinaceae bacterium
ACCTCGGCCCACGCGTGCAGATCACAACAGTCGGCGCTCACGCCGGTCGGACCTTCGAGCGCCTTCTGATCGGCAACGAGCTGAATCGAGTAGCCCGACACGAAGCGCGCCGCGAGCCCGAGCCGGCGCAGCGTGTGCACGAGCAACCAGGCGAAGTCGCGGCACGAGCCGTGGCCGCGCGCGAGCGTCTCGTCGGGCGCGAACACGCCCGGCTCCATGCGGATGTCGTACTTGAGCGTGGCCGAGAGCCGCGTGTTGATGTCGACCAGCACGTCGATGATGCGGCGACCGGGAATGCACGCCTCGGTGCGCACCTTCTCGAGCCACTTCTCGAACAGCGGACCGGTCGGCGCGGTCGCGAGGTACGGGCTCAGCTCGCGCAGCAGCCCCGCGTCGTACGAGAACGGATAGGTCTCGGCGTTTTCCTCGAGGAAAAAATCGAACGGGTTCACCGACGCGATGTCGACGATCAGCTCGATCTCGAGCTCGATCGCCTTGGTCGGCTTCTGGAACACGTAGCGCGCGAGGAAGTTGCCGCTCGGGTCCTGCTGCCAGTTTTCGAAGTGCTCCTTGGGCAGGACCTTCTGCGAATACGAGACAATCTTGGCTTTGGTGTGCGCAGCCGGTCGCAACCGCACGACGTGCGGGCCGGGCTCCACGAGCCGGTCGTAGAGATATTGAGTCCGGTGATGAAGAGCTACGCGAATGGCCATGGGGTACAGGTTGCTGGTAGCCGTGTGTGTGTGTACGGCGCGTTTCGGAAGGGAAAAAAGACCAAGCGGAATCAGCGAATTCCTGGTCGAGCCGGCGACTCCGTGTTTACAACACGATTCGTGCCCCACGCAGTGCATCCGACGCCGTTCGACGACTATCGCCCTCTCGAAGGAGCGATCGACGAGATGATCGCCCCCGACGGCACCCCGCGCGCCCACGCGGGTGGCGCGTATTCGGTGTTCACGGGGCTCTCACCCGAGGACCTGGAGCGCTACCAAGCGCTCGCGGAGCTCTCGCTCTTCAACCAGGGCGTGACCTTTTCGGTCTACACGGACTCGCGCGGTACCGAGAAGATCTTCCCGGTCTGCCTCGTGCCGCGCGTGATCGAGGGCAAGGAGTGGGCGCGAATCGAGCGCGGCCTCGTGCAGCGCATCACCGCGCTCAATCTCTTCCTCGACGACATCTACGGCGATCAGAAGATCCTCGCCGACAAGGCCGTGCCCGCGGACTTAATCCTCGCGGCGAAGGCGTACGTGCCGCGGCTGCGCGGCATGAAGCCGGCGGGCGGCGTGCGCATCTCGATCGCAGGCATCGATTTGATCCGCGGTCGCGACGGAGAGTTTCGCGTGCTCGAGGACAACGTGCGCACGCCTTCCGGTGTCTCGTACGTGCTCGAGAACCGGCGCGTCACCAAGCGCATCTTGCCGCACGCGATGGATCAGAGCGTGCGCCCCGTGGAGCAGTATCCGATCGAGCTCGCGGCCACGCTGCGCGGCATCTCGCCGGTCGCCGCGGAGATCACGCGCGCGGTCGTGCTCACGCCCGGCCCGTTCAACTCGGCGTACTTCGAGCACACCTTTCTCGCGCGTCACATGGGCATCGAGCTGGTCGAGGCCTCGGACCTGTTCGTCGAAGACGACAAGGTCTTCGTGCGCACCACGCACGGTCCGATGCGCGTGCACGTGATCTATCGCCGGATCGACGACGACTACTTGGACCCCGACTTCTTTCGGCCCGACAGCATGCTCGGCGTGCCCGGGTTGATGAGCGCGTACGCGGCGGGCAACGTCGCGCTCGCGAATGCGCCGGGCAACGGCTGCGCGGACGACAAGGCCGTCTATCCATTCGTGCCCGACATGATCAAGTACTACCTCGGCGAGGAAGCCCTGGTGCCGCAGGTCGATACGTACGTGTGCGCGCGCGAAGATGATCGCGCGTACGTGCTCGAGCACTTGAGCGAGCTGGTCGTCAAAGCGGTCGATGAAGCCGGTGGCTACGGAATGCTCATGGGCCCGCAGTCGACGCGCGCGCAACGCGAAGAGTTCCGCGCGCGCATCTTGGCCGAGCCGCGCAAGTACATCGCGCAACACCGCGTCGAGCTGTCCACGTGCCCGACCTGGGATCCGAGCAAACAAAAGCTGGCGCCGCGCCGCGTCGACTTGCGACCGTTCGTGCTCACGCGTCCGGATGGCAGCTGGGTTCTGCCCGGCGGTCTCACACGCGTCGCGCTCGTCGAGGGCTCGTACGTCGTGAACTCGAGCCAGGGCGGCGGTTCTAAAGACACCTGGGTTCGAAGGGAGACACCCGAGTGATCTCACGCGTTGCCGACTATTGCTTTTGGTTCGGGCGCTACCTCGATCGCGCCGAGAGCACCGCGCGCTTGCTGCAGGCGACGCGCACGCTCGTGTTCGACGCCGACATTCCGGTGACGCAGTGCTGGGAGCCGCTCGTGATCGTCTCCGGCGAGCTGCCCGCGTTCGTGAAGCGCCACGGCGCCGACATGACCGGCGATGGCGAGGTCGTGCAGCGCTACATGACCTGGGAGCTCGAGAACTACGTCAGCATCGCGAGCTCGGTGCGCGCGGCGCGCGACTGCGCACGCCAAATCCGCGACGTGATCTCGCTCGAGTGCTGGGAGGAAGTAAACGAGCTCTTCCTGTGGCTCGAGCTCGACAGCACGCGCCAGATGTACCAGCGCAGCCGCGATGACTTCTTCCGCCACGTGCGGCGCTCGACCCAGCTGTGCCTCGGCATCGTGCGCGGCACGATGTTGCACGAAGAGCCGATGCGCTTCTTGTGGCTGGGCGTGATGCTCGAGCGCGTCGGCCAGACCGCGCGCATCCTCGACATGCACCACCACACGATGACGCTCGAGGCCGCGCACGACGTCGTGCAGGTCGCGCTCTGGCTCTCGCTCCTGCGCGCGTGCTCGGGCACCGAAGTGTTCATGAAGAAGAACCAAGGCCGCGTCACCGCGCTCTCGGTCGCCTCGTTCTTGATCTTCGAGCCGGCGTTCCCGCGCTCGCTGCGCTACGGCCTGCGCTCCGCGTGCTCGTTGCTCGACGAGATCTGGCCCGAGACCTCGCACGAGCGCCGCTCGCCCAAGCGCACGATGGAGCTTTCGGCCTGGCTCGATCACGGGGTCGCGGGCTTCACCACGATCAGCACGATCCACGAGCTCCTGACGCACATCGTCGATGAGTCGGGCGCGATCTGTAATCAGATCAGCTCCGAGATCCACGGACCCGCGCGCCAATCGCAGATCCCGCCGCCACCCAAGGTGCCCGCGGCGAGCGCGCCTGTGGTCACCAGCACGCAAGAGCAAAAGCAGACTTCGAGCTAGCGCGCAGCGCGAGGGTTTGTGTGATGCGCTCCCGAGCGCGTCACAGCGAACGCGCTTCGAGCCCCGCCAAAATTTTCGGGAACACGTCGCGCTTGGATGACTTGCCCCAGAGTAAGTCCTGGTGCCCGTAGTCCGGCAGCACGTGCTTGGTCACGCGCCGCCTGCCGCTCGACATCAGCCAGTCGTGCATGCGGTGGATCGAATCGCAGTGCCAGATCGTGTTCTCGGTGCCGGTGATCAGCGTGACGTGGTGTCGATCGAACGGCGCGTGGCGCAGGTACGCCTTCAGCTCGTGCTTGCCTTTGGCGTGGAGCGGCGCATCGAACGGCGCTGCGTACCCGCGCCGCACGTTCTGACCAGCGTGCACGTAGAGCGCGATCGGCATCGAGCCGAAGAGCGTGCTGAGCTTGCCCGGTGTGTGGATGCCGTCCGCGAGGTTCTGCTCGAGATACGGCTGGCCGAACATGAACGACACGCGATGGCAGAGCTCGTTGTCGCAGCGCGGCAAGAGCTGCTTCGGCCACGTCTCGTACGCTTCTTCGAGCTCACTGGGCCAGATCTCCGGCGTGTCCGAGCGCGTGGGCGGAAGCGAGCTGCGCGCAACGCCGAGCCTCATGCTCTCCGCGTCTCGCGCGCGGCGCAACCTGCGCTCCTCGGCCCAGCCATGATCGGGACGCTTGCGCGGAGGCTTCGTGCCGGGACGAATCGCGGTCACCTGCGGTGCGGTGCCCAGCACGCGCTCGAGCACGAAGTCCTCGGCTTTGATGAAGCCGTCCCAAGGTGCGACGTAAAACAAGCCGAGCGTAAGCAGCACGACGTTGGTGACGTTGAGCTCCGCGAGCTTGCCAGCGGCGACCGACATCGCGAGGCAACCCGCGCCGAAGCAATGCGCCACGACGTGCAGCGGCAAACCAGCCTTGCCCTCCTTGGCGCGCGCCGCATGGATGCGCTCGATGGCGAGCGGGATGTCGTGCTCGGCCACCGCATCCATCGTGAACTTGTCGCGATGGCTCGGGTCGAGCAGCTGGTCGATGACGTGGTGCGAGCCGCGCCAATCGAGCAGCCAGACGTCGAAGCGCTCTTGGGTGAGGTACTCGACCAGCGAATGCCCTTGCGGCTCAAGGAAGGTCTCGCTGCTCGCGCTCGCGCCGTGCAGCAGCAACACGGCGCCGCGCGTATCGCGGCCTTGGCTGCGATGGAGATGCAGCGGCAGCTGGAGCGC
>JAYUYY010000622.1:0-4556 GCA_043752225.1 Sandaracinaceae bacterium
TGCCGGCGCTACGTGCGATGACTATGAGCACCTTGATACCGGCAGCGCTCGTCCAGCGCATGCGCGATGCGAAGCGCGTAGTGGCTTCGACCGGCGCGGGCGTTTCTGCGGAAAGCGGTGTGCCGACGTTTCGCGATGCGCAGAGCGGGTTGTGGACGAGGTTCAAGCCCGAAGAGCTGGCGACACCGGAAGCGTTCGCTGCAAACCCGAAGCGCGTTTGGGAATGGTACGCGTGGAGGCGCGAGCTGGTAGCTGCGGCGCTACCTAATGCGGGGCACTTCGCGCTCGCTCAGCTCGAGCAGGTCTTGCCCGATCTCCAAGTCGTGACGCAGAACGTCGATGGCTTGCATCGGCGCGCGGGCAGCGTGAACGTCACCGAGCTGCACGGAAATTTGTTCCGCACGTTGTGCTCGGTCGAAGGCACGGTCATCGAGAAGTGGGCATCGACTGACGTGCCGCCCGCGTGTCCGAGCTGCGGTGCTCCGTTGCGGCCCGGTGTGGTGTGGTTCGGAGAGAGCCTGCCAGTCGCAGAGCTGAGCTCCGCATTCGAACGCTCGCGCGACTGTGAGATCTTTCTAAGCATTGGAACCTCGAGCCAGGTTTATCCCGCCGCGCAGCTGCCACTCGAAGCGAAAGCGCGCGGTGCGGTGCTGGTCGAGATTAACCCCACGCCGACCCCGCTCAGCGCGCAGGCCGACTTCGTGCTGCAAGGTGCATCGGGTGCCGTGCTGCCGCAGCTCGTCGCGGCGCTCAGCGCGTGAGCTGCCAAATCGGGCTGAGCCGGACGCCCCGCGTCGCGGTCCGAAAGGACATCGCCGATCGCGAAAGGCTCCGTCATGCATGTTTGGAAGCTGTGTGCTTGGTTGTCGTGCGCGCTGCTGTTCGCGACGAGCGGCTGCGCGAGCCCCGCAGTGGGTGACGCGTGCTTACCCGAGCAAGTGCCCGCGAGCGGGTTTCACGACACCGAGGCGTATGTCGAGTCGAGCTCGCTGCAATGCGAGACGCGCGTCTGCATCGTCTATCACTTGGGCGGCGATCCGCGCGAAGGCTGCGTACCCTCCGGCGATCCGCACTCCATCTCGACCGCGAGCGCGCAGTGCGCACCGATCGTGGCCTGTCCGACGACGGAGGAGATCGAGCAGCGCGTGTACTGCACGTGTCGCTGCGATTCAGACGGCAGCGGATTCGCCGAGTGCGAGTGTCCATCGGGCTTCACGTGCGCGCTCGTGTTGGCGCAGGGCGGCACCGGCGTGCGCGGCGGCTATTGCGTGCGGGAATCCACGCTCGCCAAAGGCGAATAAAGGCACACGCGGAGAAAAAATTGGCCTGCGCGGCGAGCTAGCGCGGCGGCGCGCGCGATCTTTTTGACCGCTCGCCACACGTTGAGTGCTATGTCGCAGCCAGGCGCGCAATCGTCACGCAGCAATGGCCGAGCTCGATCAAACCCAAAGCATCAAGCGCGCGCTCGCCGAGCAGCTCGAAGGCTTTCTCGGTAGCCGCCCGCCGCAAGCCAGCGCGCAGTTCAAAGCGCGCATCGCGGAGCTGCTCGCGCAGATCGATGGCGTCGAGGTGAAGCGGCTGCTCGAGCGCGTGACGAGCGCGGGCTCGGAGTGGGGTTACTTTCCGCCCGAGCAATTCGCGCGCGACGTGAACCACGCGATGGCCGACGTGACGCTCACCGACGACTCGGGCCTCGAGCACGCGGAGCGTTTGATGGCAGTGCGCGATCGCACGTTGGTCTTGGTGCCGAATCACATCTCGTATTCGGATGCGAACCTGCTCGAGATCATCTTGAATCGCGCCGGTTTATCGGACGTGTCGAATCGCATGACGGTGGTCGCCGGCCCCAAGGTGTATTCGGATCCGGTGCGGCGCTTCATGAGCTTGTGCTTCGGCACGATCAAGACCGCGCAGAGCACGAGCCTCGCGAGTGGCGAAGCGGTGATGCCGCCGCGCGAGGTCGCACGGATCGCGTTGCTCACCATTTCCAATGCGATGGCGCGGCTCGACGCGGGCGATGCGCTGGTGGTGTTTGCGGAAGGCACGCGCAGCCGCAACGCCGCGATGCAGCCGGTGCTCGCGGGCGTGTCGCGCTACCTCGAGCGCGAGGGATCGGTGATCGTGCCGATCGGGATCACCGGCACCGAGCACTTGAATCCGGTCGACGCCGGCGAGCTGCACGCGACGCGCGTGGTGATTCGCGTCGGCGAGCCGATTGAGGCCAGCGAGCTCTTGCGCCAGGCGACCGGCAAGCGCCCCGCGATGGCGGAAGCGCTCGGCCGCGCGATCGCCGCGACCTTGCCGCCCGAGCACCGCGGCGTCTACGCGTAGCGTGAGCGGAGCTCACCCCGTGAGTGGGTGGGGCCCGCTCTCGTGTGGATTGGGCTTTGCCGGCGGGGCGGGAGAACGGCGCACGTTCTCCCGATAATAAAAGTGGCGCGCTAGCGCGCGCTGACTTCGACCTCGAGCTCGCCGCCGACGACGATCTTGACGGAGAGCAGGCCGGCTTCGAGCTTGAAGTCGCGCACGTCGAGCTGCTTGAGCGTGCCGCGCACGCTGGCCTGACCGCGCAAGCTCGCGCCGAGCGCGGACGTGATCGCTTGCGCCACGGGCTCGGCTTGGTCGCCGAGATTCCAGCGCGCCTTTGCTGCCAGCTGTTTGCGAATCGCGGCGTGATCGAACCCCGCGAGCTTGGCGGCGAGCACGCTCTCGGAGCCGGCCGCGAAATCGAAATCCGCGACCGACAGGATCCGTTTCTTCGCGTCGTACACGAGCTCGCCGTGCAGCTCGAGCGCGTCCTCGGGCTTATCGCCGAATGCGACCTTGATCGACACGCGCCGCGGATGCTTCTCGTCGATGCGCGCGAGCACCTGCGCTGAGGTGATCGAGAGCTTCTCTTTCTTCTTGCCCGCGAAGCTCAAGCTCTTCAGCTCGCGCTCGAGCGTTGCGCTCAGCGCATCGCTCGGAATCTGCAGATCGGCGCGCACGTGGAAGCCCGGATCACCTTCGACCTTCGAGACCTTGGGCAGCGCTTGCGGCTTGACCTTAGGCTTCGCACCGGACTCGACGCTGAGCCGACCTTCGAACGCGAGATCGATGCGGACGTCTTTGCCGTCCATGGAAGGTTGGCCGACGCCGGCCGCACGCGGCACCACCACGAGCCACGCGGTGTCGCGAGTCATCGGCAAGGCTTGAGGCGTTTGCATCGTCTTCCAAACGGCTTCGGCGCGCCTTCGGAGGTCGAACGAACGCTCGACCTTACCGTTGAGCTTCGCGAGCGCCTTGCTGAGATTCGGTTCGAGCTTCTTGTTGATGCCTTCGCGCACTTCTGCGGCGACCGAGGATTTCGATACACAGATCTCGATCCCGACGTTCTTACAGATCTTTCCCGACGGAGCTTCGCCATGCTCGAGCGCGACCAGGCGGATGTCGCTCTGGATCTTCCAGTTTTCATCGACGCTGAGCTTTGCGGTAAAGCGCGCCGTGATGCGTTGCGGCTCGGCGCGCGTGCCCCAGGTCTCGTTCTTGGCGATCCAAATCCACTTGCCGCCGAACGGGTTCTTGATCTGCGCGCGCACGGTGGCCGCGTAGCGCACGGGCACGGTGATGTGAAAGACGTGGTCGTCGAGCTTGATCGCGATCGGGTCGCGCCACAGCTCGTACTTGAGATCGGCCTTGGGGCTGGCGTCGCCCTTGGTGATCTGCGTCCAGTCTTTGCTGTCGGTCGTGGGCACGAGCGCTTCGAGCTCCTTCTCGAGCGTTTCGAGCGCGACCTTCACCGGCAGGACGATCTTCGAGTGCTCCGGCTGCGGCGCGGGCTTCTCGACCACAGGATCGGCAGCCGGCTTTTCGGCGGCCGGCTTCGACTTTTCGACGACCGGCTCGGACTTGGGCTCCGGCTTGGGCTTTTCGGCAACCGGCTTAATTTCCGCGACTTCCGGTTTCTTCGCAGGCTTCTTCTTCTTGGCCTCCGGCTTCTTTTTGGCTTCGGGCTTGGCCTCGGCCTTCTCGTTCGGCTCGTTCGGCGGTGCGCTCGGGCTCTTGCTGGTCGTCGTGATCACACAGCCGGAGGCGATCAGCGCGAATGCAATTGCGAAAAACCGTGACGAGCGAAAGAAAGGCGCGGCGAAGGTGTGCATGGTCGAAGCCCGTTGGGATGACGTCCGCATGCAGCGTAGCAGGTGTGCGTTTAGCCTCTCCGCTATCTGCGCGACCGCATCTCGCGGTAGCATGACGAGGTGAGCGCGAAGGCCAAACGCGCGTCGATCAAGGGGGTGGCGATACGGTCGGCAGTCAGCGACCTACGCCGCTTGATCGACGCGGACGCATTGCCGGCAAAGGTCGTGTTCGATCAGCTCACCGACCTCGAGCGCATGATGCTCAAGCGCGGTGTCGATGATGAGGCGTGGTACCCGATGGGCAGCTACGACCGCATCAACCGTGTGCTCTTCGAGCACGACGGGCTCCATGCACAGGACTACTTTCTCAAACGCGGGCGCAGCGTCGCTGACCGCGTGATCGCGGCGGGCGCATTCAAGCAGATCGATTTCGTGCGG
>JAYUYY010000623.1:0-4552 GCA_043752225.1 Sandaracinaceae bacterium
CGCGATCGCGGCCGCGCGCCACGCGGTGTCATCGGCGGCGACCAGCCCGCTCGATCTCAAGGTGTGGGACGAGCTCGAGCGCTTCGTCGACTCGCTGCCCGCGGGTGTGTTCTCGCTCGATCCCTACGAGCGCTTCCTGACCGAGTTCATGCAGCGCCGCGGCATTCCGGAGCGCTTCGATGAGCTGCCGCGCAAGCTGTTCGTCGCCGCGAGCGACCTCGACGCAGGCAAGCGCGCGGTGTTCGGGCAAGGTGAGCTGACCGGCGTCCCGGTCGCGCGCGCGGTGATCGCGTCGAGCGCGATCCCGGTCTTGTACGCGCCGGTCGAGATCAACGGGCGCGACTATGTCGAAGGCGGCGTGGGCGACGCGGCGCACGTTGATCTCGCCGAGCAAGCGGGCTGTCGCTTCGTGCTGGTGATCAATCCGCTCGTGCCGGTGCATGCGGGCGCGGAAGGTCGCGATGTGCCGACTGGCCATGGCAAGAAGCGCCGCGTGCGCGACAAGGGCGCGCTCTGGGTCTACAGCCAGTCGATGCGGCTGCGCGCCGAAGCGCGTTTGCAGCTCGGCCTTGCGCGCTTTCAAGCCGAGCATCCGGCGACCGACGTGTACATGCTCGAGCCCAAGGCGAGCGATGCGACGCTGTTCATGTACTCGCCGATGAACTTCGCGGCGCGCCGCGCGATTTTGCAGGAGGGCTACACCTCGACGGTGCGACGCTTGTCCGAGCCGGACTCGCCGCTGTGCCGGTTGCTCGAGACGCACGGCTTCAAAGTGACGACGTAGATGATCGTGCGGCCGCGGGTGTGGGGACATCGCGGGACGCGCAGCTCGGCGCAAAAGCCAGGGCCAGCCGAGAACACTCTGGCGGCGATGCGGATGGCGCTCGAGCAAGGCGCGGACGGCATCGAGCTCGACGTGCGGCTGTGCGGCAGCGGCGAGGTGATCGTGCTGCACGATGTCGATCTCATGCGGATGGCTGGCGTTGCGATCCGCGCGCAAGACGCGACGCTGCACGAGTTGCAAGCGCACGACCTCGGCGGTGGCGAGCGCGTGCCGTTGCTTGATCAGGCGCTGGACTTGGTGCTCGAGCACGGCGCGCGCGCGATGGCGCTCAATGTCGAGATCAAACCCGATGTGCCGGATCCGCTCGCGCTGGTCGCCGCGGTGGTGGAGCGCATCGCCGTACGCGAGCCGCAGCAGCGCGAGCGCGTGATCGTCTCGAGCTTCTCGGCGCAGATCTGCGAAGCGGTACACGCTGCGTTACCCGCGCTGGCCGTCGCGTTCCTGTTTGATTGCTTGGATGCGGTAGCCGCGATGCCTTCCGGCATGACGGCCGTGCATCCGCATCACCTCGTGCTCGATGCGCTGAGCGTCGCGCGGTTTCGCGGGATGGGCGTGCGCATTCATACGTGGACCGTGAACGATCCGGCGCGCGCAGGTGAGCTCGCCGCGCTCGGCGTCGATGTGCTGATCACGGACAACGTCCCCGCGGTTCTCGTCGCTCTATAGCGCGCACTTCGCGGCTCCTTTCACAGCAGTACGCCGGCAGGTGTCGAATGGTTCCACGCGATCACGCGGGAACCGTTCGCACCACGCTCGCGTACTTCAAGCCGCAGTCGCTCGCGATGACTTCACCTCGCACTGATTGCGGGGCGGTCGTGCAAGCGGGTTGCACGAATAGGAGCTGCTTGATGAAACGAGCTTTACCGAGGAGGGCACGCGCGGCGACTCGTGCTTGCCTCATTCCAGTGCTCTTGCTGCTGCCGATGGCATGCGGCAAGAGCGCAGACTCGCCTGCTACCGAACCGCGCGAGAGCGCGATCGATCCGAGCACACAGTTGCCGGCGATCGAAGCTCCGCCGATGCGCATTGCGGCGAATGACGCCGACGTGCGCGCACCGATGGATGCGACGCCGAGCCCGAACGGCGAGCGCGTCTACTACCTGGCGCTGAGCCGTGATGCAGAGAATGAGAGCGCAGCCGGCGTGTTCAGCGTCTCGGCCGAAGGCGGCGCGATCGAGACGCTCGCGATCGGCGAGCCGCTGATCGCACCGGTCGGCATCAGCGTGAGCCTCGATGGCGAGCGCATCTTCGTCGCGGACAGCGGCGTTTCGAGCGAGGTCGGCGTCGGCGCGATCCTCTCGCTTTCGACCGAAGGCGGCGCACCGCAAGTGCTCGCAGGCACCGAGGGCTACGTGCCCCGCGGGCTTGCGATCGCCGAGGTCGAGGGCGACGAGCACCTCTACTTCACAGGCATTCATCCCACGAGCGGCGAGCACGGACTCTTTCGCGTCGCGCCGGATGGCGGTGGCGTCGAGACGATCGCGAGCGGCGAGCCGTTTGCGGATCCAACGGGCGTGACGGTGACGGCCGAAGGCGTCGCGTACGTCGTCGACTCGTTCTCGGGTAGCGCTGCTGAAGCAGGCGGAAATCTCGCAGGCGTAATCCGCGTGCGCGATGGACGTGCAGAGAGCGTGCGCAGCGATATCGGCGTCGGCTTCCCGGCTGGCATCGCGTCAACGCGTGACGGCAGCACGGTGCTGGTGTCGGGCCTGGACCCGCGCACGCGCCGCGATCGCGTCTACCTATTGAACGCAGAGAGCCTCGAGCTCTCCGTCGTCGTCGAGCCGTTCGCGCAGTTTGGCGAGCCGGCTGGTCTTCACCGCGCACACGAGAGCGACACGTTCGCCTGGGCCGACAGCGAGGCCAATCAGGACGGAACTGTCTACGTGCTCGAGCTCTAGGCGAGCTCAGCTCACTTCGAAGAACGTCTATTCAACTCCGAGAACTTTATGAAAACGAAAACTGCAACTTCTGTAACGAGCGCCTTCGCTCTCGCCGCGTGCATGGTGCACGCGTCGCAGGCGCATGCATCGAGTCACCGCGAAGCTCCTTCGATCGCGCTCGATCCTGCGGCTGACAACACCGACGTCTACGCCTGGGTCAAACCCGGCAGCCACGACAAGCTGTACATCGTGGCCAACTGGAGCCCGCTCGAAGAGCCTTCTGGCGGTCCGAACTTTCATCAGTTCGATGACCAGGTTCGTTATGAGATCCACATCGCGCGCGGCGGAGAGAGCCTCGACGACGCGGTCACGTACTACATCCAGTTCAAGACCAAGAAGCCGACGGTCGTCCCCGCGGACGAGATCGCGACCAACGAAGACCTTTTCAACGGCATCCAGTTCTTCTCGCAGATCGCCGCCGCTCCGCCCCAACAGGTGTACAGCGTGGTGAAGGTCGAAGGTCGTCGTCAGACGATCTTGATCAAGGACGCACCCGTCGCGCCGCCGAACATCGGTCCGCGCACCGATGCAATCGTCTATCAGCCCGCGTCGGGCAGCTACGACGACGAGTACGCAGCGACGTTTATCCACGGCCTCCAAGGCGGAGGCCGCGTGTTCGCCGGTCCGCGCGACGACGGCTTCTACGTCGATCTCGGCGGCATCTTCGATCTCGCGAACATCACCGGTGGCCGCGAGAACCCGACCGACGGCGTGGCGGGCTTCAACACGCATTCGATCGTGCTCGAGATCCCGACCAAGGAGCTCACCGGCACGGGCGCTGCGCCGACGAATGGTCCGAGCGACGAGCAGACGCTCGGCGTGTGGGCGGCTTCGAGCCGGCGCACCGCGACGATCTTGCGCCAAGGCGAAGCGTTGCACTTCGGGCCGTGGGTTCAGGTCTCGCGCCTGGGCTTGCCGCTGATCAACGAAGCGCTGATCGGCTTGCAGGACAAGGACAAGTACAACCGCACGCAGCCGCGCGACGACCTCGCGAATTTCGCGCCGTACTTCTTGCATCCGGTGGTCGTGCGCAACGCGGAGGCGGTCGGCATCTACGCGGAGCTCGGCGTCGACGCCGCTACGGTGGAGTTTCTCAAGCACGGCCCGGATGGTCAGGGTCGCTTCGACATCATCGATGCGATCAACTTGAAGAACTTCCCCGACACTGACGCGCATGCGCTCGCCACGATCGGCGATGTGCTGCGCGTAGACCTCGGCATCGACTCCGCATTTCCGAACGGGCGTCCGCTCGTCGGTGGCGCGGAGGCGAACCAAGAGCAAGCAGACGTCACCGACGTGCTGCTCACGCTGCTGCTGAGCGCGGGCACGATCCCGGTCTCGGATCGCGTGAACCGCAACGACAAGGACTTCCTCGCGGAGATGCCGTTCCTCGCGCTGCCGCATCAAGGCTTCGACGAAGGCCACGGTAAGCCGGCGCCGTAACACGCAGTCGCATGGAGCTCCCGCCGCGGTGTTGCACATGCGTGCACCGCGGCGGGCTCTCCCGAACGCTCTTCTCTATTCAATCCGTACGAACCCTACGACTCCATGGACCTGCGCATGACCTACGCATTGAATCGCTCCATCCACCGGCTACTGATCTGCGCCGTGCTCGGCGCGAGCGCTTACGCCTGCAACGCACACGACAGGCCCAAGCCCATGCCCAGAGCATCGAGCATGCTCGAGACCGAGTGTCTCGCCGTTCAAGCTGGCGCCGAAGGCAGCGAGCTCGCGGCTGCACAAGCCAAGGTGAAGGCAGCGCGCA
>JAYUYY010000624.1:0-4545 GCA_043752225.1 Sandaracinaceae bacterium
GCTCCGCGCGCGTACCCGCGAGCACGGCCACATCGTCGCCGGGCGCGAGCCGACGAAGCTCGCTGACCAAGCGCAGATATTGCGACAACGGCAGCTCCGCGCGAGCGCCGAACAGCATCTCCTCCGTCAGCTCGGCACCGCTGAGCGCGGCTGAGCAGTCGATGCCACGCGCTTGCAGCTCGCGCACGAAGAGTCGCGCGGGCAGGGCGCTATGTGTCCGTTCGAAACGCTCTCGCATCGCGCGCAATGTACCAGTGCGATCCCGAAATCGGAGTGCGCATCCGCGACCGCAACAGGTGTGAAAGCTCCTGCGCGCGGTCGCTGGCCGCAATCGACCACGCATTGCGTCGCGCGCGGCATGTCGGTGCCGTCGCCGCCTGACGTAATGAGACCTCCGAACGTTGTCCTCTGGAGGCTCCTCGTGAAATTTTGCGCTCTATCCCTCTCGAACAAACGAGCAGCACAGCTCTTTCAACTAGTGGCCATTGGCTTCGCACTTGTCGCGTGCGCGACGGACGCGCCGTCGCCGAGCACGCACGAAGCGCCGCCTGACATGGACGAAATGCACGAAATGGACGAGCCGGACGGCTCGAGCGATCTGCCCGACGACGGGACCTACGGTGATGAGCCCGCTCCCACCGACGTAGACGATCTGTATACGCTGGACGATCCCGAAGAAGCCTTCGCGGCGATCCCTGCCGAGATGCGTCCTGCGGAAATGCTCGACGCGCTCAAGTCGCACTTGCTGGTGCCGGATCTAAGCAACGGCGGGCGCGCGATGTTCACCGATATCGTGACGATCGAAGCGGGCGAGGACGTGACCTTCTGCACGTATCTCGACTACGTGACCGACGAAGTCATCCATCTGCACGACACGCTCGGCTCCCAGACGAGCCATGGGCACCACGCGATCATGCAATACCTGACGACTCCACAAGAGCCCGGCACACGCGAATGCCCCGCGGACTCGGATCTCGACGCGCAGCTCGGCCAAATCCTCGGCGGCACCGGCGGCGAGGGCAACGGCGCGATTCAGCTCCCCGCCAACGTCGTGTCGGAGATCCCCGCAGGCGCGCAGCTCGTCATCAACCACCACTGGATCAACACGAGCAACGAAGCGATCGAAGCGCAGGCAGAGATGATCACGATCCCGCCCGAGCCCGGTCAGGACCTCGTGATCGCGCGCTCGCTGGCGGTCGTAGTCACCGACTTCAGCATCCCAGCCGGAGAGCGCGGCGAGGCTTCGGGCGAGTGCACGTTGCAGAACGACGTGCAGCTGCTCTCGATGATCGGGCACCAACACCAGTGGGGAACCCACGTCCGGGCCGACCGCTTGGGCGCCGCCGAAGAGATGATCTTCGACCACGACTACAACCCGGAGATGATCTCGCAGCCGATCACCACGGACTTTCCGCTCGACGATCCATTTCGGTTTGCGGCGGGCGACAAGGTGCGGATGAGTTGCCAGTGGGAAAACACGAGCGATCAGCCGTTGGTCTTCCCGCGCGAGATGTGCGTGCTCTTTGGCTGGCAGATCGGCGCGGACAAGGACGCCACTTGTTACAACGGCAGCTGGCTCTGAGCGGGCCCTGATCCGATAGCGGGTCAGCGAGCAAATTCTGCGAGTTCGGCCGATGCTGGCGCGCGAACGCCTCGATTCGGCCGGACCGCAGAGCCTCTGCGGTATTCCAGCGGAACCCTCCCGGGCTTTACGCGGTAGAGTCCGCGGGCGCGCAATCCAACCCGCTGCGCAAAGGTGATGACGATGTCCGGGAGCTCCTGGAAAGAAACGCTGGACGGTCAGATTCGTGCCGACTGGGCCGAAGAGATCGATGTGTTCGACCGCCAGATGCAGCTGCGCAAGCAGGGCAAGATGGAAGAGAAGCTGTTCGCCGAGACGCGCTTGCGTCGCGGTGCGTACGGCCAGCGCTATGACAATGGTCAGCGCCACGACGGCATCGACACCCGCAAGCTCGCGTTCCCCGCGGCAGGCCTGACGAAGGGCCCCGACACGATGTGGGACGCACCGGGCATGCACCGGATCAAGATCCCGTTCGGCGCTTTGACTGCCGAGCAGATGGAAGTGCTGGCCGCCTGCTCCGAGGAGTACTCGGACGCGATCAGCCACGTCACCACGCGCCAAGACATCCAGCTGCACTTCGTGCACATCGAAGACACGGCGGACTTGATGCGCCGGCTCGCAGCGGTCGGCATCACGACGCGCGAAGCGTGCGGCAACTCGATCCGCAACATCACCGGCTGCCCGCTCGCGGGCGTGTGCAGCGATGAAGGCTTCGACATCTCGCCGTACGCGCAGGCGATGATGATGTTCTTGCTCGGCCACCCGGACGTTCAAGACTTCGGCCGCAAGTTCAAGCCCGCGTTCTCAGGCTGCGAGCAGCACGCTTGCGGTCTCACGAACATCCACGACAGCGGCTACATCGCGAAGATGAAGGATGGAAAACGCGGCTTCAAGCTCGTCGTCGGCGGCGGTCTAGGCGCTGTGCCGCAAGACGCGAAGGTGCTCTATGACTTCTGTCCCGAGGAAGAAATCCTCCCGGTCACGCAAGCGATCTCGCGCGTGTTCGGCCGGCTCGGCGAGAAGGCGAACCGCGCCCGCGCGCGCATCAAGTTCTTGGTCTCGAAGCTCGGCATCGACGAGTTCCGCCGGCTCGTAGAAGAAGAGCGCGCGAAGCTACGGCCTGACCCGCGCTGGACCGAGTACCTCGAGCAAGCGCATGCGTATGGCGAGAAGCCACTGCGCGCGCCGCAGCCGTTGGGCGCCGGACCGTTTACGCCCGCGTTCGAGGAGTGGCGCAAGACCAACCTCATCCCGCAGGCGCAAAAGGGCTACTACGTCGCGACCGTGAAGCTCCCGCTCGGCGATATTACCGCCGATCAAATGCGCGGGCTTGCCGACCTCGCACGCAAGTACACGCGGGACACCGTGCGCACCACGGTCGAACAGAATCTCGTGTTCCGCTGGATCAACGAGAGCGACTTGCCGGCGCTGCACGAAGACCTCGTGCGCATCGGTCTCGGTGAAGCGGGCGCGAACACGATCGCCGACATCACCTCGTGCCCCGGCACCGACACCTGCAAGCTCGGCATCTCCGCCTCGCGCGGTCTTGCGGGCGAGCTGCGCGAACAGCTTTTCCAGGTGCGCGAGAAGCTCGCACCGGAAGTGAACGCGCTGCGCATCAAGACCAGCGGTTGCTTCAACTCGTGCGGCCAGCACCACATCGCGGACATTGGCTTCCTCGGCGTCGCGCGCAAGGTCGGGCGTCACCGCATGCCGCACTTCCAGCTCGTGATCGGCGGGCAGTGGACGAACAACGGCGGCTCGTACGGGCTCGCCGTGGGCGCAGTGCCGAGCAAGCGCGTGCCCGAGGTCGTCACGCGCATCACCAACGCGTTCGTGAAGGATCGCCAACAAGACGAGACGTTCCAGAGCTACATCAAGCGCATCGGCAAAGCGAAAGTGCGCGAGATGTGCAAGGACCTGATGGAGGTGCTGCCTTCGTTCGATGAGCAGCCGGACCTCTACAGCGACTGGGGCGACCCGCGCCTCTACACGACCGGCGACATGGGCGTCGGCGAGTGCGCCGGCGAGATCGTGCCGTTCGTGCAGTTCGGCCTCGCAGCGGCCGAGCGCTTGTACTTCGACGCGCAGGGCAAGCTCGACGCAGGCGACACGCAAGCAGCGGGAGAGATCGCGTACAAGGCGATGCTCGAAGCGGCGCGCGCGCTCACCTACGAAGTGTTCCCGAACGTCGGCGGCGATCCCGATGAGATCGAGCGCGAGTTCAAGAAGCAGCTGGTCGAGACGCAGCTCTTCCGCGATCCGTACGCGGGCGACAAGTTCGCGCACTACTTCACCCGCGCGCACGAGCGCCGCGACGCGAAGCTCACGGCCGAGGAAGCCACGCATCGCGTGCAAGAAGCGACGCTCTTCATCGAGGCCTGCCACGCGTGCGTAGAGCGCATGGACCAAGCCAAGGCGAAAGCCGTGCAAGCAGCCGTTGCGGCAGTGCCCGCACCGACGCCGGCCGAATAACGCGAGACGCGCACAACCTTTCAAGCAAGCATTCCGGAGCACTTCGACATGGACGCGACCCGCGTAGACGTGAAGATCTTTGCCAAGGCAGGCGGACACATCGAGCCCAAGACGCTCGTGTCGGTTTTCCACGGCTTCATCCAGCAACAGAAGGTCAGCGACGAGCTGCTCTTCGACGTGACGACCTACGAGCATTGTAAAGAAGGCCCGGGCGTGATGCTGATCGCGCACGAAGGCATGTACGGCATGGACGAGAGCAAGGGCCGCACCGGCCTGCTCTACAGCCAACGCCGCGCGAAGGTCGACGGCTTCGAGGCAGCGCTGCGCTACACGCTGCGCCATGCGCTCAGCGCGTGCGCTTTGCTCGAAAAGGACGAAGCGCTCGCCGGCAAGCTCACGTTCGACAGCCAAGAGATCATGATCCGCATCAACGATCGGCTCGCCGCGCCGAACAACGCCGAGACCTGGAAGGCCATCGAGCCCGCCGT
>JAYUYY010000625.1:0-11120 GCA_043752225.1 Sandaracinaceae bacterium
CACCCGCGTGTTTCCGTGAGATATCGGAGCCGTAAACTCCCCGCAGGCCGGCTCCCGCACGTCGTGCGAAGGCAGAACCATCAACTTCGCTTGCGCTCCGTGCGTGCGCACCGGTGGCGAATCGCGCGCTGTATCGCGAGGTCGCGCGCGAGGATGCCGCTCAGCGCGCGCGATCTCCGCGAGGCACCATGCGCCGTATCCGACGAACCACGTGCTGGTGACTGCGAGCGCCACCGCGCCGCCTCGCGCATTCGCAAGCAGCCACTGCTTGCACGACGCGCTCACGACGCACCATCGGACGCGCTCGGCGGCAACACGAGCACGACGCCGGTGCAGATCGTCGGCAACCGAGCGCCGCACGCGAGCGCTTCGATGGCCTGCAGGCATTCTTCGTAGCGCAGGTCGATCGCGAAGGCTTGGCTGCAATCGATGCCCATCGCCGCAACGCTTTGTTCGCAGTCAGCCTCGGGCGTGCCGCAGCTCATCGCGTGATCGCAGAATGTCTGCACGAACGTTTCGCAATGCGCGATCGCCGGTGCCGGGTCGGCGATTCGCGCGAGATCGCATTGCGGAACGCCGACGCCGCACGCCGCGTCGTTGAGCGCGTTCGCACACCCGCTCGCGAGCTCGTCATCCGTGCACTCGATCGCGCGGAACATCGCATCGCACGTCGCACGATCGACGACGTGGCAGCGATCGCTGCCGAAGTCGCAGGTCGCATCTTGAAAGTCTCGGCACGCTGCGCTGCCGCGGCCTGTCGGCTCGGCGTCACCGTCTTCCTCACTGCCGCACGCACTGACTGCGCAGCAGGCAAGCAACGCCGCCGCTCGACAGTTGAAAGCTCGCATTGATCTCTCCGGGTCAAAAACTGCACCGAGCGAGAGCAGGCAGCGCGCCATTTTCGGCCATGTGGCCGCAAAGAACTTTCGCTAATATTGTCAACGAGTTGAAGACCACTTCGGGTCCGGACCCGTGTGGATAGAACGGCACACTGGGCCACCGCCGCCCGAATCTCAGCGAGCCGTCATCGAGGCGTCACATCCGCACGCAACACGGCGGTCCATGATTTTGCTTCCGCCTCGTGTGCGCGCCGCAGCTCGGCGGCGAGCCTCGGCCTGCCTCGCGCCGTTGCTGCTGATCGCAATTCGAAGACGCATACGTCGCGCTCGGTGCGTCGATCCCGATCGCTAGAAACGAGCGCGGAACAGCACCGATTGCGACCCTTCAAGGCGATCGCGACGCGCTCGACACGCCGGGCCACATCGTGAATGCGCGCGTGGGCTACGACCCAGCGCGCCGCGGTAAGCGCGACTGGTTTGCGTGGACGCTCGCGTATCAAAGCGTCGGCGCGCGCGCCATCGAGCACGGCACGCTGGGCTTCGAGGATCTGCGCGCTGAGGCGACCCACGTGATCGATGCGCATGCGCATGTGCTGCTCGGCTTTGGTCTTCGCGTCGGGTTGAGCGCGCGCAATGTGCTCGACCTACCGATCGAAGTGTCGCAGCAGGGCATCGTCCTCTCCGAGCAGCGGCTGGGCCGCGCGCTCTTGCTCGGGATCAGCTGGTCTCCGACGCCAGCCGTCTCTGCATCGCAGTCGCGAGCAGGATCAGAGTAAGGCCACAAACGCGGCGGCGGCGCCCGACCCCAGTGAAGGGACCGATGCGCCGCCATGCTCGCGCGCGTCAGGTCAGCGTGTGACCCGTGCTGCAACGCTTCGTCACGTGCTCAGTTGACGTTGGTTGCGACCGGATAGAAGCGCAGCTGCAGGACCTTCAAGCCCGCATTGTCGTACTGCCAGAAGTAATCCTGCATTGCGTCATCGAACAACGGGTAGCGCTCGGCCGTGCCGTCGCCATCGAGGTCGACGTAGGCGTACAGCAGCTCGCGCGACACGTTCGTGAAGGTGGACCGGCCGCCTTCGCGAACCGCGACCATCGAGTAGATGCTGCAGTACTCGTCACCGGTCGCGACATCGGTCGCGCAGGTCGTGGTGGTCGAGGTGCCGCCCGGCTTACCGAGCGCGCGCGCGTACACCGAGTACTCGGTCACGCCGTCGTTTTCCGCATCGGGGCTCGGCAGCTGGAAGGCCGCCGTGCCATCGGTGCCGTTGGCATCGAGCACTTGAAAGTCGCCTTCGCTGAGATTGATGCGCGTGCGGCCGTCGAGCGCGACGAAGATGCGGCGCCCGTTGTTGGTCATGTCGGCGGTCTTGTTCCTGGGCACGCCGATGATGTTCACCTGATAGTGGCTACCGCTCGGCGCGCCGTTGCCGGTCACGTCGCTCGGCGAACCCGCCGCGCCTTCGGCATTCCGGCGAAGCTCCGCGGCCGAGGTCTCCGGCGCGCTCGTGTCGCCAATCTCGCCTGAGCACGCGACGAGCAGCCCGCCCATGCCCAATGCGATTGAGCGAGCTGCATTACCTACGCTTGCGAAACGGATCTGCATGGTGTCTCTCCCTCAGAGCGAAAGGCGCAGGACGACCTCGATCCATCGGCCATCGATGAGATCTCGTCGCTGCCCCAAGCTCGACGCAGGGATAGAGGCGGGCGGGTGGTGAACGGTTGAAAGAATTCGTTCACACGTCCGACACGTGTTGCGGGCGTCGCATACGCTGCGACTTCAATCGCTGAGCCCCAATCTTTGGGCTTCCGCGTGATGCGCACTACGGCGCGCCGCATTCCGAGTTGATCGCGGCAAACATGATCTCGAAGGCCTCGGGCCACGTGATGAGCCCAGCCTGCTGGAAGCTTTTGGCCGTCGTCAGCACGCACGTCAGGTACTGAGCGTCGCTCGTCCAAGGCACGTTGGTGCCGTACGGGCTGTCGCACGGGCACAGCGCTGCGATCGAGCATCCGTTGCCGTCGACCGTCTCGTCCGACGGTGTGCCGGCGCAGTGGTCTGCGGCATCCGCAACGCCATCATTGTCGTCGTCGGTGTCGCAAGCATCGCCGATGCCATCTGCATCGACGTCATGTTGGTCTGCGTTCGCTACGAGCGGACAGTTGTCTGAGGCGTCGAGCAGGCCGTCGTTGTCGTTGTCGTCGTCGCACGCGTCGCCCAGACCGTCGAGGTCGCTATCAACCTGACCGGCATCGGAAACCAGCGGGCAGTCGTCGGCAGCATCCGGTACGCCGTCCGCGTCGTCATCGTCGTCGCACGCATCGCCGAGGCCATCCGCATCGAGATCGCTCTGCGAGGGGTTCGCGAGCAGCGCGCAATTGTCGGTGTCGTCCGCCGCGCCATCGTTGTCGTCGTCGTCGTCGCAGTCGTCGCCGAGCCCGTCGCCATCCGCGTCGCTCTGGTCGCCGTTCGGAAGGCTCGCGCAATTGTCGCTACCGTTTTCGATCGCGTCGCCATCGAGGTCGGCGTCGCATGCGTCGCCATCGCCATCGGCATCGAGATCGAGCTGCGCGGGATCGGTTGCGTTCGGACAGACGTCCAGCGCATCGAGCACGCCGTCGCCGTCCCGATCGCCGTCGCATGCGTCGCCTTCACCGTCGCTATCCAGATCCCCTTGGTCGGCGTTCGGGGTCGACACGCAGTTGTCGAGCAGATCGAGCACGAGGTCGCCATCCCGATCGGGATCGCACGCGTCGCCTACGCCGTCGCCATCGATATTCCCCTGCTCGGGGTTCGCCGAGCTCGCGCAGTTGTCGCTCGCGTCCGCGACGCCGTCATTGTCGTCGTCGCCGTCGCACGCATCGCCGATCGCGTCGTTGTCGTTGTTGAGTTGGTCGGCGTTGGCGAGCAGCGGGCAGTTGTCGGCCGCGTCCTGCAGACCGTCGTCATCATCATCGTCGTCGCACGCGTCGCCCGAGCCGTCGCTGTCCAGATCTTCCTGGCTGGTGTTCGCGAGCGCAGCGCAGTTGTCGGCGGCGTCGGCCACGCTGTCGTTGTCGTCATCGGGATCGCAGGAATCGCCTAGGTCATCTGCATCGAGATCGCTCAAATCGGCGTTCTCGTGCAAAGGACAGTTGTCGTCTTCGTCCGCGACGCCGTCCGCGTCGTCGTCGGCATCGCAGGGATCGCCCAGCGCGTCGCCATCGCTGTCCTGTTGGTCCGCGTTGGCGAACGCCGCGCAGTTGTCAGCCTCGTCCGCGATGTCGTCGCCGTCGTCGTCGGCATCGCACGCGTCGCCGAGCGCGTCCGCATCGAGATCGAGTTGCTCGGCGTTCGCGAGCGTGGGGCAATTATCTTCGGTGTCGATCACCGAGTCGGCGTCGTCATCGTCGTCGCACGCATCTCCGATGAGATCGCCGTCGAGGTCGTGTTGCTCGGGGTCGGGCGCAAACCGGCAAAGGTCGCTGTCGTTCGCAACACCATCGCCGTCCGCGTCTCCGTCGCACGCGTCGCCTTCGGCATCGCCATCGGCGTTGGCCTGATCGCTGTTGGCCGTGGTCGCGCAGTTGTCGTCACCGTCGGCGACCTCGTCATTGTCATCGTCCGGGTCGCACGCGTCACCGAGGCTGTCAGAATCGTGGTCGGCTTGATCGGCATTGCTCAGCGTCGGGCAGGTGTCGGAGCTATCCGGTACGCCGTCGTCGTCATCGTCGGCGTCGCATACGTCGCCTGCGCCATCGGCATCGTTATCGGCTTGCTCGGGGTTGGCCGCGAACGCGCAGTTGTCACTGGCGTTGGCTACGCCATCGCCGTCGCTATCGTCCGTGTCGGGCCCGAGCGGATTGCGGCCGCAGTTGATCTCGGCGCCATCGTCCATGCCGTCTCCGTCGTGATCGGCGACGAACGGGTCCGTGCCGTACGTTTGCTCCTGGCAGAACGTCAGTCCGTCGTCATCGATATCGGCTTCGTAGTGGATCGCACCGACCGCATCGGCGTCGTAAGCGGTCGTCGGACCCGGCAGCGGACTGGGCTGCACGCCCGTGCCCACGATCTGGATGTAGCGAGCTTGGCTGATCCCCGAGCCCGCGAGATCGTACGAACGTCCGTACGAGTTGCTGCCGAAGAGCGAGTCGCCGGGAATGCGCACCAGCGCTCCTTCGGTCGCCTTCACGTTCACGAACGTGACGCCGTCCGCGCTGACCGACACGCTCGCGATCAACCCGAACTCTGCCTGACCGGAGTCGACCTCATAGAGGCTGAAGTCCTTGCCGGGCTGATCGATGATCGCCACGGCTTCGAAATCCCACTGGAGCATGCGCGAGCCGACGCCGTGCGAAGAGTCATCGGGCGGTCCGATGAAAACCGCATCCGCGGCACCCGTGGTGTTTGCGCTCAGCCGATCCGGAAACGCAGCATCGGTTCCGCAGTCGAGTGGCTGGATCGGAATCGGTGGTGGATTAGGACACGCCTGTGCGTGCACGCCGGATGCGGCGAGCGCCCCGAGCAGCGTTGCACACTGCAAGCGCAAGCCAATCGCCACCAACGAGCGCGTGAGGCCACTACCGATCGACGCCATAGGTTTGCCCTCCAAGTACGTGCGAGGAGGTCGCGTTGCGGATTCACCGTTGCCGGTACCTCGACACGATCAGCGCGGTCTCGACCGACCGATTACAACTACTGATCTGCGCTTCGCGACCTCGTGCACTGTCACATCGAGTTAAACGAATTGAAATGCGTGCTCGGTTTACTCACCCCATTGTCCGCGCTCACAGCGCCCTGCGTTGTCCGCGCGCGTGCGCTCGCGCCGACCGGACGTTTATGGGTCCGTCCAACACGCGATCCATGGATCCAAAGCGCCGTCGCGGGCGTACTCGCAGGGATCGTCGGCGGTCCCTGTCGACTAGTCGCCTTCAAGGGCCCGAGCGCGGTAGCGTTGCCGGCGTCATGGAGGCCCTTGTGCGTCGAATGCCATTCTCCCGATCCCATAGAGCTTGGCTCGTTTGCGCCATGGTGCTCGCCGCGCCCAGCGCGAGCCTCGCGCAAACCGCTGCGCCCGCGCCTTCAACAGAGACCATGGCGCAGTCGACGACGACTGACGCCGACATGACCGATGTCCAAGCGCGCAGTCACTTTCGTTTGGGCCGAGAGCTCTACGACCAAGGCCGCTTCGCGGACGCGGCTAAAGAGTTCGAGATCGCGCACGGGCTGAGCGGTCGCGGCTCGTTGCTCTTCAACGTGTACCTCGCGTATCGCGACGCGCAGGACACCGAGAACGCGGCGCGCGCGCTGCGCGGCTACCTTGCCGCGGTGCCCGACGCGGAGAACCGCGAGAACCTGGTGGCGCGGCTCGCGGCGCTCGACGCGAATGCGAAGCAGGCCGAAGAAGACGCGGCGCGTCAGGAGGGGGAAGCCGCCGAGGCCGAGCGAGCGCGCTTGGAATCGGAAGAGCGCGCGCGAGCCGCCGAGCAGCGCGCGGCGCAAACGGATGCGCTGCGGCCGTCGCGCCCGGTGTGGCCTTGGATCGTGGTCGGCGCCGGTGTCGCTGCGACCGGTGCGGGCATCGTGCTCGGTGTGCTGGCGACCGGCGATGCGGATGACTTGCGCGGCCAATGCGTCGCGGATCCGGCGACGGATGGCGCGGTGTCACCGCTCGTGATGGGCGACGCATGCGCATCGAGCATCGATCTCGAGTCGCGCCGCAGCTCGATTCAAACCCAAGCCACGATCGCCGATGCGCTTTGGATCGGCGGCGCCGTGGTGACGGCCGCAGGCCTGGTGCTCGCGTTTGCGTTACCGGATGTGTACCCCGAGCTCGAAGACGCGCCCGTCTCCGCTTCGTGCTCGCTCACCGAATGCCGGGCCTCGGCTCGCTTTACCTTTTGAGTGAGAGAACCTATGCGCCGAATGCTCGCGACCCTCTCCATTCTTCTGATCGCCGCCTGCAGCTCGCAGGTGTCCGACCTCGACGAGCTGCGCGTCGACGGCGACGCGTGCGACCCGACCGGTCGCACCGCGCGTGGCACCGATCTCGATCTGCAATTCATCGATGTCACGCCGCACGTGAACCAAGACATCTTGTTCGCGGTCACGGTGGGCGAGGAGCGCAGCATCGAAGCGATGATGGTGCTCTCGACGTTGGCCGATCCCGATTTGAATCTGGTGGTCCCGAAGCTCTTGCCCGAGGGCCCTTCGGAGCTGGCGTTCTGGGCCGACTCGATGCCGGCCGGCTTCGATCCGATCAATGAGGACGGCTCGCCCAACGATCACCAGTGGACGCGACCGGTCTGCCCGAACGGTCAGGTGACGTTCACGCACACTCCGCCGTTTCAGAGCGTGCAGAACGCGGTGTCGACCGGCGCGATCTTCAGCTTCCAGATCCCGGACGAGCTGCAGCGTCCAGAGCTCTTCGACACGTTCACGATGTGGGTGACGGCGACGCTGCTCTCGGACGACTTCGAGCCGGTGCAGGCGCGCGCGTATTATCGCTGGTCACCACTCGTAGCGCCGGCGCGCGGCATCGAGGTGCCCGAGCAGCGTGACCCGCCGGCCAAGTTTCAGGTCGGCGGCAACGCGCTCGGCGAGCCGCGCGGCGCGATCGACACGCTCTCGTTCTACGAGGTCCAATTCGTGATCGACGTCGATGAGAGCGGCGACAGGAGCGGCCCCGACTTCGTGTGTACGTTCCGCCAGCAAGCGCCGGACGCGATGACCTGGATGTTCGAGCTCCCGCGCGATGATGACGGCGTGCTCGACCTCAGCATGTGCGACGACCCGGACGGGTTCGACCCGCTCACCTTCGAGCCGTGATTCTTACTCGAGGCTAGTCGAGCCCGCGCTGCTGCGCGTGCTGTGTCGGCGCACGACCAACCACTCGGGGTCGAGGCGATAGCCGTCTTCGGCGTGCTGCAACACGGCCGCAAGCCCGAGCTTGCGCAGCAGCACGAGCGTCACGTGCCTGCAACTGGTGGCCGACTTATTCGCTGTTCTGAGCGGCGACTGGCTGAGCACCAGCAAGCCTGCGCTGCTTGCGCTGCAAGCTCCACTTCAGCGCGGGCGGCGTCACCAGCGTCGTGACGATCACCATTACGACCACGGCCGAATACGTCGCGGCGTCGACGACGCGCTCGCCTTTTACGCTGAGCGAGAGCCCGATGTTGGCGAAGATCAAGCCGACCTCGCCGCGCGGGATCATCCCGATGCTCACGCTCAAGCGATCGATCCCCTTGCCGATGACGCCGAAGTAGCAGGCCTGCTTGCCGACGATCGCCGCGACGATCAGCGCGCAAGCGAGGCCCAGCACACCCGGCTTCGCAAACGACGACAGATCGGTGTGCATGCCCATCAGCACGAAGAACACGGGCACCAGGAACGAGGAGATCGGGTGCACGAGCTCCTCGAGCGGGTGCTCGCCGCGCGCGGTGAAGTCCTGGTAGTGCGCTTGCTCGAGGATGAGGCCGGCCGCGAACGCGCCGACGATCGGAGCAAGCCCGATCGCGCCCGCCAACCACGCGAGCGAGAAACAGAACGCCAAGCTGACCGCGAGCAGCACACCTGAGCCGCCGAGCTTGGAGGCCAGTGCAAAGATACGCGGCGAGAGCTTTAGCCCGAGGAAGAGCGACCCGAACAGGAACGCGATCGCCTTGGCTAACGTGATCGCGACGTCGATTCCCGCGAGCGAGCCGCCGCGATCGGCGGCAGCGACCACGCCCGTCACTACGGCCAACACGATGAGGCCCATCACGTCATCGATCACCGCGGCGCCCAGGATGATCCGCGCCTCATCGCTCTGGGACTGATTGAGGTCCTTGAGCACGCGCGCGGTGATCCCGACGCTGGTCGCGGTGAGCGCGGCGCCGAGGAATGCGTGCACGTAGACCGAGTGGTCCGGCAACAGCCACGCGCTGACCGCCCAGCCCAGCCCGAAAGGCGCGAGCACGCCGAGGGTGCCCACCACGAACGAAGACACGCCCACCTTCATCATCTGCGCGACGGTCGACTCGAGACCGACCTCGAACAGCAAGACGATCACGCCCAGCCGCGCGAGCATGTCGATCGACACGTCGTGCTTGATCCAGTCGAACGCGGTGACGCCGAGCAGCGGCAGGTTTCCGACCAGCACGCCGACCAGCAGCTCGCCGAGAACGGAGGGCTGGCCGAGGCGCGTCGCGAGCGAGCCTCCGAGCTTCGCTGCGCTCAAGATCAGCGCGAGCGCGAGCACGACCGATGCGATGGGATCGACATGCATGACGGCTCAGCGTTCGGGTCGGGCGTGGGTGACGAAGGCTTGAACGGACGGCCGCTGCCACTGCGCAGCGGCGTAGCGCCCGATGCGCTCGGGCACCGGATCGCCGTTCAAGATCAAGCGATGCAGCATGAACGCGAGATCCGCGTCCGCGATCGACCACGCGCCGAACATCGGCCCTGCGTCGTCCGGGATCAGCCGGGTCGCAACGTCGATCAGCTTGTCCGCCGCGAGCGCGGCTCGGTCACCGAGCGGCGTCGTCGTGCGCGTGTAGAACATCGTCTCGGACGGGCGCGCCTCGCGCAGAGGCATCAGATCGCTGCGCAGCCAACCGAGCACCTGACGCGCGCGGGCGCGCTGCTGGATGTCTTGGGGCAAGAGCGCGGGCGTCGGCCGGACCTCTTCGAGGTACTCGTGGATCGCCAGCGATTCCGAGAGCGCAAAGCCGCAATGCTCGATGCACGGCACGCGCGCCGTCAGCGAGCGCGCGCGGTAGTCTTCGGCGCGCTGCTCGCCGCGATCGAGGCTCACGATCCGTTCCTCGAACGGCAGCTTCTTCTCGCGCAGCGCCACGTACACGGAGAAGACGTACGGGCTGTCCCAGAGCGGCTCGGCGTACAGGATGATCGAGTCGTTGATACCAGTCATACCGACGCGGTCATAACACGTATGAGCTTCGCTCACCCCGTGAAGGGGTGGTGTCACGGCGCCGGTGGCGCGATCCGACTGAGGTCGAAGAGGCCCGCGCCCACCGGGTCCTGCTGCCAGTGCGCCTCGTGAATTCGATCGGTGCGCTCCCAGAAAAGCGTGCTCGTGCGCTCGACCGCGAAGCTCTCGCGAAAGGCGCGCACACGCTTGGGATCCTGCGCGAGTCGCTTGGCTTGCTCGACGAGCTTGGGCAGCTGCGCGCGCTCGACCTCGAGCAGCGCGTTCGGATACGCCGAGACCAAGCCGCGCAGCACCGTCAGGCCGTCCTCCTTCGGCAGCAAGCGCGCGTCCTCATCGAACAGATCGGCGACGTTCGAGTGCGCACTGTCGCGCAGGACCGTTAGATAGATTTTCGGATCGCGCAGGCCTTCGCGCAGCGCGATGAAGGTCACCTCAGGCCAGCTCGCGGCGGCCGCCCCGTGCACGCGCGCGAGCTCGAGCGCCGCTTTGGTCACGGTCGTATCCTCGATCGCCGACAGCTCGTGGTGCATCGAGCGCACCGGCGCCAGCTTCTCCGCGAGCATTTCGAGCAGCTCCTGCTTGGGCTGGGCGGTCTCGTAGCGCACGCCCGCCGGCAGCAACGAGTCGTCGAGCTCGGCGTACACGCGCTTTTTGATCTCGCCGTTCTGCTCGCCGTGATCGAGCCCGCGATACCAGAGATCGATCAGCGCGCGGCGCTCGGTCGGCGGCAGAAACATCAGGAAATTGCGCTCCGCCTCCATGCGCAGGAAATCCATATAGAGCCGCGTCATGACCTGATGGCTGACGTTGCCGAACACGTCGAAGCCGGCGACGAGCAAATAATGGATGCGCTCGAGCACTGGGAAATCCATCACCCATGCGGTCTTCGGTACGCCGCCGACCAAGCCCTGAAGCACGCTCGCGCTGTCGAAGTGGCGCAACACCGTGAGCGCGGCGTTGGGGTTCTTGCCGTCGCCGTCCCAGATCACGTCGAGCGAAAAACCGGCTTTACCGTCTTGGGCCAGGGCGCGGAGCGCTTCGCCTTTTTCGTTCACGTAGCGCGCGTGCTCGTTCTGGTGTTTCAGCCACGCGGTCGGCCACGCGTCGCTGCCTTCTCGCGCCGGCATGCCGGCATCGTTGCTCGCGAGCAGGCCCGCGCCGGACTCCACCCACTGCACGTCGGGATCGATGAACGCGATCCAGAAGCGCTCTTGGATCACGTTGAGCGCGACCTGGCCGCGACACACCGGGCCCTTGATGAAATTCATCAAGATGAACTGCGCGTCGTCGAGCAAGAACCGGTAGCGAGACTTGGCCGGGATCGCGGCGAAGGTCTTGAACGGATTGGACGCGACGTCCGGCGCGTACG
>JAYUYY010000626.1:0-4527 GCA_043752225.1 Sandaracinaceae bacterium
CGCTCGGACGCCCGATGTGGCCCGCGATGGGCAACTTCGCGAAACTGATCTGCATCGTCACGTTCCTACCGTTGGGCGAATCGCTCGGCGGCTTTAGCGGCGCGCTGATCGGCCTGGTCGCATGCGACCTGGTGCGCGTGCTCGTGCTCTCGATCGGTGCGTACCAAGCGAACCTGCGCGACTTCGCGCACGACTTCACGGCGAGCGCGCAGGTCGCGCTCGCGGCAGGGCTCGGCATCCTGCTGCTCGACGCGAGCGCGAAGTGGTTTCCCCCGACACGCTTGGCGCGCGCGCTCGAGTGCCTCTTGGTGCTCGCGACCGTGACGCTGGTCTGGCTGCCGTCGGCGTATTCGTATTGGCGCGAGCGCAAAGGTCAGTCCTCGCCTCCTGCGCCGCTCGCTGCCTGAGCGAGCGGGTGCGAAGCTGGCAGGACGTGGCGCCGCGCATAGGCGTGCCTAAAGAATCGAGCTAGCCTAACCGCCAACCATTTCGTGGGCTTGAGCTATGTCGAACGCGCAGAAGATCTCCCTATTGCTCGCGCTTTGGTGCTTCGCGAGCGTGCACCTCGGATGCAAATCAGACGACGCAACGAGCGACGGCGGGCAGGCCGGCGCGGGCGGTCGAGCTGACGGCTCCATGCCCGATCCAGACGCCTCTCAAGGAGACGGCGACGGCGACGGGGACGGAGACGGCGACGGGGACGGAGACGGCGACGGGGACGGGGATGGCGATGGTAGCGGCGGCAGCTCCGGCGTATCCGGTGGCGGCAGCGGCGGCTCGATCGACGACGCCAGCGTCTCCGGTGGATCAGGTGGCGTGAGCGGCAACGTCTCCGATGCCGGTCCGGATGGCTCGGTCGATCCGCTCGAAGAGCCAGAAGGTTGGGCGCCGCTCGCGACGCGTTGCGGCACGAGTGATCTCGCGTATGAGCGCGGCACGCGGCTCTTCGTCGGGGGCTCCGGCATCCTCGGCCGCACCGGCTCGACGACCGACGGCGAGACCTGGGCGGAAGACGACACCGCGACGCCCGTCGTCATGTTGGACGCGGGCCACACGCGCAATCTGGTCCGCGGCATGGGCTACGGTGCGGGGCTCTTCGTCGCAGTCGGCGGCGCGGACAACGCGTACATCGCGGTCAGCTGCGATGGCGTCACCTGGCGGCACGACGTGCTCGGCACGAACGTCGTCGGCGACGCGATGGCTGCACCGCTCAACAGCTGGCTGAGCGACATCGCGTACAAGGACGGCGTGTTCGTCGCTGCGGGCCGCGACGGACGCCGGATGCGCTCCGCCGATGGCGGCGTCACGTGGGTCTCGATGGGCGGCACGGCGTCCGGACATTTCCGCGCCATCACCACCGGCAACGGTTTGTTCGTCGCGGTCGGCGAGAACTATGCGGTCACGCAGTCGCTGACCTCCGTGAGCAGCGACGGCATTACGTGGAGCACGCCGGCAATCGAGACCGGCGCGTTCAACCGCGGCATCGCATTCGGCAACGGCGTCTTCGTCGCGGTCGGCGCGAGTCGTTGCGGCGTATCCGATGACGGCGAGACCTGGGCCGATTGCGAGCACGGTCAAGGCGTCCAGGCCATGCGCGTGATCTTCGCGAACGGCCGCTTCTACATCCCGCTCATGAACGGCTCGCACGTGCACAGCGCGAACGGCAGTGACTGGGAAACGAGCGACGCGACATTGCCCGAGGGCTTTGCCTACGCCGATGGTCGCTACGTCGGCGCGCGCGACAACGCGCGCGGTTACTCGACGGACCTCGTCGACTGGACCGAGACTTCATTCCCTTCCGGCAGCGTGATTCGCGACATCAACGCGGGGTTGGTTCCTTGATGGCCCCGCGAGTTGGGATCACCTTTCGCGCGCTGCGGCTGTTGTCCGTGCCGCTGATGCTCGGCCTCGCCTGCGACGGCACGCTCGCCGCGACACGCGACAAGATCCGCGGCCGCGATCCGCGACCGCCCGAGGCGAGCGCGAACCCGAGCGCGAACGCGAGCTCGAATACGCAGGTCGCGAGCCCGCACACAGAGGTCCCGAGCGCGAATCCAGAGGTCGCGACGGGCACCGCGAGCACCGAAAACACCGGAGCCAGCGCACCGGCCGCTGCAAACGCCGCAGCGTTCACGCTCGAGTACGAGCCCGGCGGCCGCGTTCGCGTGCGGCACAACAACGCCGACCTCGTGCAGTTTCAGTATCTGTTCTTCGGCATCCCGTGGACGTGGATGAACCATCAAGAGAGCGACGTCCCCGCTCCTGCAGGCTCTGCGCCCGGCACGCAGGTGTTTCGCTCGCGCGTGCCCAAGCTCGACACCAACATCGAAGGCACGGTCACGCAGAGCGCGCCGAACGAGCTGACGTTCGACATGGTCGCCTACACGACCAAGGCGCACCCGGGCATCGTCGGCGGCGGCTTCGAGTTCAAGCTAACTCCCAGCCTGAGTCCCTCGACGCACAAGAGTAAGCCCGAGCTGTTGCCCGGTAACCGCGGTTTTCGCTGGGAAATCGAGAAGGGTCGCGCGGTCGAGGTCAACTACGATCCGCCGCTCGACAACGTGTACTTCGAGAAGGGAAACGTGCATCAGCTGCGCGCGTTCTTTCTGCCGCAACAGCTCGAGGCCGGTGAGATCCGCTTCAAGATGAAGGTGCGCGTGCCCGAAGGCGGCATGGTGCAGAAGAGCGTCGCGGAGCGTTACGGCGGTGAGCCCGACCCGAGCTGGCATACCGGCACGCTGTCGTGGGATCGCTGGCCCGTCGATCTGCGTTTCTTGAACGAGGGAAAAGCCGCGGGCGCGCACGGCGCGCTCAAGGTCAAAGGCTCGGCGCTGGTCTTCGAAGACGGAACGCCCGCGCGCTTTTGGGGCACGAACCTGCAAGCCAGCGCGCTGTTTCAAACCTCGAAGGAGGAGGCGTGCAACCAAGCGCAGCGCATTGCGGCGCTTGGCTACAACCTCGTTCGGTTTCATCACCACGACTCCGGCTGGGTCAAGCCCAACATCTTCGATCTGTCGGGCGGCACCACGCAGAAGCTCGAGAAGCGCTCGCTCGACGCGCTCGATCACTGGATCCGCTGCCTCGCCGATGAAGGTGTCTACGTGTTCCTCGACATCCACGTCGGGCGCACGTTCGAGCCTGGCGACGACGTACCAGGCGGCAGCGAGATGAATCGCGACTTGCACGGCAAGGGCTTTTCGTTCGTGAACCCGCGCATCGAAGAGCTGATGCAGCAGTTCGCGCACAGCTATCTTCAACACGTGAACCCCGAGCGTGGCCGCAGTTACGCCGACGATCCCGCGATTGCAGCGGTCGCGATCACCAACGAAAACGACCTCACGCATCACTTCGTGCATCGCATGGGGCCCGGACGCGGCTCACCCGAGCACATGGAGATGCTGCAGACCGCGCTGAACAAGCTCACCAAAGCGCGCCAGATGTCGAAGATCGACGTGCGCGATGTTTGGAAGCCCGGTGAGCCGACGATCGCGCTCGCAGGTCTCGAAGGCGCATTCTTCCAGCGCGCGATCGCCGACCTGCACAAGATCGGCGTGAAGAAACCAATCTCGACCACGAGCCACTGGGGCGCGTCGACGTTCGCGCAACTACCCGCGGTGGCGCTCGGCGGTCTGGTCGACGTGCACGCGTACGGTGAAGCGGAATACCTCGGCCAAGATCCGCGCTCGGCTACCACGCTGATCTCGTGGATCGCCGGCGCGCAGGTCGCGGGCAGGCCGCTCGCGATCAGCGAATGGGCGCTCGAGTTCAATCGCCGCGACCGCTTCGTCATCCCGCTGCACATGGCGGCGGTGGCGGCGCTGCAGGGCTGGGACATGCCGATGCACTTCACGTATCAGCAAGTGCCGTTCAACCCGCCGCGTCGCGTGCAGCCCGGCTCGAACTCGTACGACCCTGGCATCATGGCGATGATGCCCGCTGCGGCGATCCTCTATCGGCGCGGCGACGTAAAGCCCGCGAACAAGAAGTACGTGTTGCAGCTCTCGCGCAAAGACGTCTACGAAGATCGACGCAGCGTGCAGACCTCCGCCACGATCCGAACGCTCGCCGAGCAGAGCCACATCGCGGTCGCCTTGCCCGACGTGCCCGAGCTCGATTGGGACACTGGCTTTGCGCAGAGCGAGCCGGGCGCGACCGTCTTGAACCAACCGGATCGCGACTTCCTGCCGAAGGGCGCGACCCGCGTCAGCTCCGACACCGGCGAGCTGATGCACGACTGGGGCCTCGGCATGCACACGGTCGACACCGCGCGCACGCAAGGCGCAGGCGGCTTCATCGGCGGGCGTCAGATCGTGCTTGGAGCGGTCACGTTCAGCATCACGACGCCCAAGGTATCGATCGCGGTCTCGAGCCTCGACAACGAGCCGATCGCGAGCTCGAAGCGGATGTTGCTCAGCTGCGTCGCGCAGGTCAGCGCGGGCGCCGACGGCAGCCTTCCGTATCGCGCGCAGCCGGTCGAAGGTCAGATCGAGCTGCGCACGAGCCAGACCGGGCTCAAGCTCGTGCCGC
>JAYUYY010000627.1:0-4515 GCA_043752225.1 Sandaracinaceae bacterium
CAAGGGGCGGCGCTGGAAGCCGCTGCGTGAACACGGCACGCTGCGCGGGCTCAAAGCGCCGGTGCTGGCACCGCCTGCACCCGAGCCGGCGCACGAGCCGTCCGCGTCGATCGAAGCCGGCGCGGAAGTGAATGCGCCGCTCGATCCCGCAGCGGCGCTCCGCGCGCGCAAGAAGCTGCGGCGGCGCAAGCGCTTATCTTTGGCGTCGTCGCCCGGCTTGCTGAGCGCGTTCGATCCGCTGCAAGAGAGTCCGAGCCACGATGAGGCTCAGGAGAACAGCGCCGATGCGCCGCGCGAGGAGACGTTCGCGGAGGCTCTCGAAGCGCGCCCCTCGCTAGAGGCAGCACGCGGGCCCGTGATGCGTGACTCGGTTCCGCGCGAGCCCGCCGTGCGCGACGAAGGCGGCTCGGTGCGTGTCAGTCGAACGCATTTGATCCAGCCGCCGGTGTTCGAGTCGACCAAAGCGATCACGCACGTGATGGGCGGAGGCGACACGTGGCGCGCGCTGCCAGTCATGTCGGCGCACGCGTTCGCCGAAGCGGTCGCCGAAGAGCGAGCGGCGTTCAGCGCGAACGCGCACGGCGAGGTGCCTCAAGGCCAGTGGATCGAAGGGTTGAGCGGCCCGCTGTCGGATCCTCCGCCGAGCGCACCGCAAGCTCGCGAGAGCGCATCGCAGGTCGCTACGACTCGCTCGACTGCACCGCAACCGCCGCCGCCGCCGACTCACGCGTCGAGCAGCGGAAACACGAACGCGCCGCGCGCGAGCACGATCATCAAGACCGACACGGGATTCGTGAGCACGTATTCGACCACCGCGAAGATGGCGCAGATGCCCGGCACGACGCGCCCGGTTCCGCCGATTCCACCGCGCAGGCAAGAGAGTGAGTCGAGCGCAAAGTGGGTGATCAGCGCGCTGATCGTGGCGGTGATCTTACTCGGCGCGGCGATCGCGTATCGCACGATCGAGCCCGCGCGCGATGACTCGGAGCTCGCCCAACCCGGGCTCGGGGCGCAAGCGCCGATGCCCGAGCCCGAGGCAGCGAGCCCGATCGCGGAGGGCCAAGCGCCGCAAGCAGCGTTGCCGACTCAAGCGGAGCCGGTAGAAGCTGCGCCCGTGACCGAGGTCGTCGAGGACACGCCGGTCGCGGCTCCGGTCGCGAACGCGGAGAGCCAAGCGAGCGCCACCGCGATGCTTGCGAATGGACGCGCGCTCGAGCGCGCCGGCAAGCGCAACGAAGCGCTCAAGCTGTACGAGCGCGCGCTAGCTGTCGCGCCCAATGATCCGGCGCTGCTCGCGCGCATGGCGTTCAATCATCTCAACCGCGGCGATAACAAGAACGCCGAGGAATACGCGGCGCGCGCGACGGCGGTCGATCCGACGAGCTCCGAGGCTTGGATCGTGCTCGGCGCTGCTCGCGACGGCTTGGCCAATCGCGCAGGCGCACGCGAAGCGTACAAGCGCTGCGTTGACATCGGCCGTGGCGAGTACGTCGTCGAATGCAAGCGAATGATCCGGTAGCTACAGCGCGTGCGCGCCGGAGCTCCCCTCCGGGTCGCGCGCTGGCGAACCGGTCGTGCTCGACAACGGCGTTCATCGCCGTGTGCCGAAGATCAGCACGACGGCCACGGACGGTGCATGCGGGCCGCTCGCGCGTTGCTCGGCGATCCCGATCCCAACGTCGAGCGCGTCGGGATCGAGCGCGCCTTCGAGATCGGCCGCTTCGGTCGGATCGGCGGTGAGCATCACGGCCGCCGAGACGCGTCGATAACGCAGCGTCTGTCGCTCGAGCTGCGCGTGCGCGTGCGCGAGAATGGCGCGCTCATCGAAGGCGCTTTGCTCGCCGCATTCACGTGCAGCGCGCACCGCGACGTCGGTGAGCGCAGCGCTCGGCTCGAGCGGCGGTAGGCCTGCCGCATGGCGTTTCTCGTTGAGCCGGGCGTGCACGCGAGCCGGCCAAAGATCGCGCGGCAGCGTGGTCACGCGCATCGCGTCGCGGGTTTGAGATGCAGGTGTTGCAGACTCGCGCGCGGCGCGCGAAGACCCGGTCGCGTCCGATCGCGTCGGGCTGGGCTGCGCGCCGGCGCACGCGGCGCACAGCACGACCAAGCTTGCCCTCCATATCGATGCGCGGCTCATGCTTCGCGGACGGTCAGCGAGTCGAGCCACGCGCGCTCTCGAGCGTCGAGCGCGCAATACGCACGGACGAAGGCTTCGACATCCACGACGCGATAGCTCGATGCCGCGTGCGTCATGCCGATCGGAACTTTTCCGGGCCTGTGCTGTCCCTCGGTGGAATCGACCGCATCGCGCAAGCTCACGAGGAACAGCGAGACGACGAAGGCATCGCCGTCCGCGTGCGCACCCGCGTGCGTGTGGGCCAACGGCTCGAGAAACGGTGCGCTGCGCGCGTCGAGCAGGATCCGCCGGCCCGCATGAGCGGCCTCGGCTGCCTCGCTTGTCAGAACGCCGACGATCACACCCGCGCTCGCGAACACCGCGACCTCGTCCGCAGCCAGCGTCAGCTCGGCTCCGTAGGCGATGCTCGGGTTGGGATGCGTCCAGATCAGGTGACGCGCGTCGCGGGGGCGCGCGATCCGCAGCTCTTGCACGCCACCTTGGATGAAGTCGACAACGCCCACGTCCGCCCCCGAGCGCCCTTGCACGAGCTGGCGCATAGTACCCGAACCTCGCGAGCATGGATGCGCACCCCGAGCCCCTGGATCGCAAAGAACATCGCGCTCAGCTCCTACTTCGGGCGCGCTAGCCTGCTGCTCGCTCTGCTGGCGCTGTTCGTGCTGCTCCCCACGCATGCGGGCGCGCAAGCACGACGCGCTCCAGCGAAGCCGTTGCCAGCGCAGCTCGAGCTGCCCGAGGAGACGTTTCCGCAAGACGACGGCGACGATCCGATCGGACTCGACGACGATGCGCGCACGCTCGACGCGCTCGCGACGCAGCGCATGGCGAAGGTCGCCGAAAAACCGATCGATACCGCGTTTGGCCCGGTGCCGGCCGCACCGACCGCGCGCATCGGTGAGATCCTGACCGCGATTCCTGCCGCACGCGAAGCCTCGCATCGCGTGCATGTCGAGCTCGCACCCGGCCTTGCGACGGTTTCGGTGGAGATCGCGCTGACCAGCACGTCGAGCAAACCGTGTGAGGCGCGCTATCGCCTCGCGGTTCCGCGCGGCTCGCGGCTCGCGAGCTTGCAAGCGTGCAACGCCGCGGGCTGTCGACAGGGCGTCGTCGATCGCGATCACGCAGCGGGCCGCAGCGCGTACGACTCCGCAGTGCTCGCCCGCGCAAGCGCGATCACCAGCGCGCATGCCAACGCGCGCGGTCCGATGCCGGTTGCGCAAGCTCAGATCGCAGCGGATGGAAAGTCGATCGTCGTGCACGCCGCGCCGATCGTGCTCGATAAGCCGCTCACGCTGACGCTGCGCTACGAAGCCGAGGCGCCGATGCACGGCGGAACCGTGCGCTTTGCGCTGCCGGCACGCGGGATGGATCCGCGCGTCGCGCAAACCGAGGTGACGCTCGACGCGCGTGGGTTGCTCGATGCTCGCGTAGCAGGTCAGTCCGCTGGATCCGCTGCGGCTAAATCCGGCGCCGTAGCGCCGCTGCTCGGGGATGCGTGGGTCGAGCTGCCGATGACCGCGATCGCACCCGCGGCTGCGCCGGTGAGCAGCTCGGTGCGAAGCATCGGCTGTGACGAAGCGCAGTGCATTCACGCACGCACGTGGGCTGGGCCAAGGCCGCTGAGCGCGCGCAACATCGTGCTCGCGCTCGACGTCTCGCCTTCGACCGAAGGACCCGCGCGCGGTCGCTTGCTCGCAGCGCTGGCCGCGGTGCTCGAAGCGGCGCCGCCCGAGAGCAAAGTGCGCGCGCTGGCGTTTGCGGCCCGCAGCACGATCGTGATCGAAGCGCCGAGCGAGCCAGGTCTGGTGCCGCTCGCCCCCTTCGCGACGCAGATTCAGAGCGCCGAGTTGGGCGCCGCGACGCGCTTCGAAGCGGTGTGGGAGCACGCCGAAGGCTGGCTCAAGGCGTCGGCGAATGCTGAGCAACGCGGATTGCGACCGCTGATCATCGTGCTCGGCGATGGCGGCATCACGACCGGTGAGAGCGATGCGTTCGCGCGCGCCAAGCGGATGGGCGTCGAGGTCGCGGCGATCAACGTCGCGGATCGCAGCACTGTGAGCACGCTGCGGCAAAGCGTGCACGCGACCGGGGGTGTGGTGATCGAGGCGGGCGCGAGCGCGGAGCTCGCGGCTACGAATCGCGGGAGCGAGCAGTTGATCGAGCAGGTGAGCGCGCTGTTTGCGCCGACCGTAAGCGGAGCACGCGTGTCGGCGATCCCCGATCTCGGACCGCTGCGCGCGGGCGAAGTGCTCTCGTTCTTCGGCGTGCGCGACGGGCATGCGAACTACGCGCAGCGCGTGCGTGCGTCTCGACGGGCGCAGCGCGCGGGCCAAACGCTGTTCAGCTCGCAGAGCGTGCTGGTCGCGGTGGATGAACGC
>JAYUYY010000628.1:0-24976 GCA_043752225.1 Sandaracinaceae bacterium
CGCGCGTTGCTGACCGAGTCCGGCACGATCCAAGCACGCCTCGCGCGCTACTTCCGCGACGTCGCGCAAACAATGACGCGCGACCGCAAGCTCTGGCACGCGATCGCGGTCTCCGGCGCCTACAACCCCGTGCGCAACCCGACACTCTTGCGCGCGGCCGAAGCCGGCACGCACGTGCTCGTGCAAGTGATCGCGCAAGCACAAGCGCAAGGCGATTTGACCAAGGATTACTCGGCGCAGCTGCTCGCCTCGATGCTCGAAGGCCTGATGCTCCGCACCGGCATCGAATGGGGCGCGGGTTATCCGAAAGCACGCCCACTCGAGCCCGCGATGCAGGAGGCTTTGCGATTCTTTCTACGTGGCGCGCGGAAGTAACGAAGAACGGTTGAGGGTCTTTCGCACGCGTGCGGTCTCGCGGATTGGAGATGTCGGGGTTCGGGACGCGCGGCTTGCACTTGTGGCGGTGGAGGCAAGACGTGTTGACCTGCGTACGCCACGCAAGCCGCGCTCGGACACGCGTGCCAAATGGAGTTGTGCTTGCGAGCATTTGGCACGCGTGTACGCCCTCACCCCGACATCCCCAACCCGCGAGCCCTCGGTTGATGACGCGTTCCCTGGCAGAGCGTCATTCGCGATCCGCGCGAGAACAGCGGTTGTCGCAGCACACCGGACAGCAAATAGCAGGAGAGCCTGCGCGCCTCGGTGTTGACCGTCAGCGAGCGCCAAGAACCTGAACGCTGCGGATGTTTTTCGGAGACCAGTCGAAGCCAAAAGATGCGCCGTCGGTACGGATGATGATGGATGCTTTCAAGTCGTCGGCCTTGTACGAGCTCAGCTCCACCAACTCGAGCGTCAAGCCGGCATTCGTCATGACATCGACCTGGTGTTGCAGATGCTCCGTTCGCAGCCAGTCGCGCAGAGCTAGAGCCCGGCTCGGCTCGTCACTCTGCTGGTCGACCTTTCGTTGCAGTCTCTGACGCTCGGCTTCTCGTACGACGACCTGAGGAGCTCGCGACCGATAGTGATCCATGCACGAAGCCGGGACGCACGCGACTCCGTTGAAGCATCCACCGCGATCGCAACCGCAGCCTTCCGTGATCATTTGTCCGCAGATCCCGTACGCCATCGATTCGCAATCACTGCAAGTGCTCGAGAACCTCGTCCAAAACCCGCCGCCTCGGGCGCAGGTAAGCCTTGGATCTGCGTCAACGAGCACCGCGTTTGGCGCAGGGAAGCAATCGGCGGCAGGAGTCGGCGCTTGATGACTGCACGCAAAAAGCGCGATTTTGAGAAGCGCCGCCAGTGCCTTACGGAGTGACATCGTTGGCTAACCTGCAGGTTGAAGTCAGTTGAAATCGCACGCGACGCTAGAAACCAAACCGCATCGATCAACGCGAGGCGACCGCGCGTTTGCGACATCTCGCGATAGGCGCTCCTGCGAGGGAACGCGTCGCCGACCGGCGGTCTCGCGGATTGGGGATGTCGGGGTAAGGGCCGTACACGCATGCCAAGTGCTGGCAATCACGGCTTCACTTGGCATGCGTGTCCGAGCGCGGCTTGCGCGGCGTACGCAGTTCAACACGTCTTGTCTCCACCGCCGCAAGTGCAAGCCGCGCGTCCCGCACCCCGACATCCCCAATCCGCGAGACCGCACGCGCGCGAAAGCCCCTCCAACCTCTCTCACCCTCTTCCGCGCAGCGCACGCTTGGACGCGAGCACGCATGCGTTGTAAACCTCGCGGCCCATGAGCTCGAACGTTCGCGTCCGTTTTGCACCTTCGCCGACTGGTTATCTCCACCTCGGCGGCGCCCGCACCGCGCTCTATAACTGGCTCTGGGCGCGCAAACACAACGGCATCTTCGTCCTGCGCATCGAAGACACCGATCGCGAGCGCAGCACCGAGCTCGCCGTCCAAGCCATCTTTGACTCCATGCGCTGGCTCGGTCTCGATTGGGATGAAGGCCCCGGCGTCGGCGGCCCCAACGGCCCGTACTTCCAGACCGAGCGCCTCGCCGTCTACGCCACCTACGTCGAACGCTTGATCGCGTCCGGTCACGCATACCGCTGCTACTGCTCCGCCGAAGATCTGCAGAAAGCGCGCGCCGATCACAAAGCGCGCACCGGAGCCGAGCACGGCTTTCGTTATCCCGGCACCTGCCGTAACCGCAAAGACCAACCCGACTTGCCGTTCGTCGTGCGCATCAAGATGCCGGAGACAGGCGTCATCGGTTGGGACGACTTGATTAAAGGCCGCATCGAGGTCGCCGCCGAGTCTCAACAAGACGCGGTGTTGATGCGCAATAACGGCATCCCGCTCTACAACCTCGGCGCGGTCGTCGATGACATCACGATGGGCATCACGCTGGTCGCGCGCGCCGACGATCACGTGATCAATACGCCGCAGCAGATCTTGCTCTACCAAGCGCTCGGCGAGCGCGTGCCGCAGCTCGCGCACATGCCGCTGATCCTCGCGCCGACCGGCGAGAAGCTCAGCAAGCGCCACGCTGCAGTCGCCGTCGTCGACTATCGCGAGCAAGGTTTCTTGCCCGACGCGATGCTCAACTACCTGGTGCGGCTCGGCTGGTCGCACGGCGATCAAGAGATCTTCAAGCGCGAAGAGCTGATCGAGAAGTTCAACTGGGAGCACGTCGGCCACACCGGCGCGCGCTGGGATCAAAAGAAGCTCTCGTCGGTGCAGGCCGAACACCTGCGCATGCGCACGCCGAGCGACGTCGCGCAGCTCGCAGCGCGCTTCGTGCGCGCGCGTGGCCTCGAGGTGGCCGACGGCGATGCGCGGCTCGAGGCGGCGTGTGCGCTGGTGATGCCGCGCGCGAGCACGCTGGTCGAGGTCGCAGAAGCGGTCGACTACTTTTTCCGCGACCAACCGGTAGTGGACGAGAAGGCCGCGACCAAGCTGCTCGTGCCGGCCGCTGCGCCGGTGCTCGAAAAGCTGATCGAGGAGATCACGGCGGTCGCGCCGTTCGAGCGCGTCGCGCTCGAGGCGCGCGTCAAGGCGTGGTCGGAGAGCAGCGGCATCGCGCTCAAGGACATCGCGCAACCCGCGCGCGTCGCGATCAGCGGACGCGCCGCGACGCCCGGCCTGTTCGAGGTGATGGAAGTGCTCGGCCGCGAGCGCACGCTCACCCGCTTGCAGGCGGCCGTGATCCGCGCGCGCGGATAAAGCGTCCTATGGCTATTTTTGGCTAGAGTCTCTGGACGGGTCGCGGAGGATCAGCGTCGGGACGTTGCAGACGCCTTCGCGCACCGTGAAGATTCGCGTCTGCGCCTTCAACCCGTCGCGGATCTCGCTCAGCGATAGGCCCGCCGCGAGCATGCGCGCGTGCGCGGCCTCGATGTCGGCGACGCGGAACGCCAGCCCCCACAGCGCATCGCTGTCGCCCAAGCTCGGATCGAGCACGACCTCGAGCGTCACGCCGCCGATCCGAAAGAACAGCATGCGCGTGCCGCGCAAGTCGCGCTCGAGCGCGAGCCGGATGCCGAGCGCCTCTCCATATAGAGCGCGCGCTGCGTCGATGTTCGCGGTCCGCAGCACGACATGGTCGAGCGCATCGGCTTGGCTGCTCGCGGCGACGTGGTGCAAGCCGATCAGCGGCTCGGGGCGCTCGACCGCGAGCACCGACAGCCCGCGCGTGGTGCGCGGTGAGAGCTCGACCGTTTGATAGCGCCGAGTTTGTGCTCCATCGAGCGAGCGCGCTTCGCCGGCTTGCGGCTTGGTCGAGCGCACGCCCCGCTCGCGCAGCTGCGCGCTCAGCTGCTCGGCGCTGTCGGTCGCGAACGCAACGGCTTGCAGGCCACCGCCGGTTTGCGCCAGCCAAGCGCGCAGGCCTTCGGCTCGCGCCTGCGCATCGTCGTCCTCACCCGCCGCGCTCGGCTTGGGTGCGACCAGCTCGATCGCCGCGTTGCGCAGCGCGAAGAGCGCGCTGTGCGTGCCGTGGTCGGGGTGCTCGCCGCGCCAGAACGGCGGCGCTCCGAGCACCGCCGCGTGCGCCGCGATCGCGGCCTCGAGGTCCGTCACAGCCACCGTCACGTGATCGAACGCGGTCAGCATCGCGGGCTCCTCTTTAGCTCGGGTGATCGCGAAAGCGATCGCCTCGTGCTCACCCAAGCGCCTTGTTTGCGCAAAACGCGCACGGCGAGTGATGCCATTTGGAGGCGGAAATCCCAGCAATTCCGCAGGTCTGCCGACGTTTCAGTACAAGTAATTACATTTGGGTGACATTTCCGCGAAACACCCGACCGTATCCTCGCGCCGGCCCCGAACAGGCCAGTTGTACACGCGGAGCTTCGCGGAAATGGACGTGCTTGTGATCGTTCTCTACATGGTGGTGCTCGCCATCCTCGGTATCTATGGCTTCCACCGAGGACACCTGCTTTATCTCTACTGGCGTCATCGCAACGACCCACAGGTCCCGCCCGCGCTGTTCGGCGAGCTGCCGCGCGTGACGGTGCAGCTCCCGATGTTCAACGAGATGTACGTCGCCGAGCGCCTGCTCGAAGGCGTCGCGTCGATCGACTACCCCAAGGATCGCCTCGAGATCCAGGTGCTCGATGACTCGATCGACGAGACCACCGAGATCGCGCGCAAGAAGGCGCAAGAGCTTCGCGACCGCGGCTTCGATGTCACGTTCCTGCACCGCACCAATCGCCACGGCTACAAGGCCGGCGCGCTCGAAGAAGGCCTCGTCGAAGCCAAAGGCGACTACGTCTTGGTGTTCGACGCCGACTTCGTGCCGACGCCGAGCATCGTGATGGATCTCATCCATCACTTCACCGACCCGAAGGTCGGCATGGTGCAAGCGCGCTGGGGTCACCTGAACCGCGACTACTCGGTGCTCACGCGCGTGCAGTCGATGATGCTCGACGGTCACTTCGTGATCGAGCACATCGCGCGCAACCGCTCGGGCCGCTTCTTCAACTTCAACGGCACCGCGGGCATGTGGCGCAAGTCGGCGATCGTCGATGCCGGCGGTTGGCAGCACGACACGCTCACCGAGGACATGGACCTCTCGTTCCGCGCGCAGCTGCGCGGCTGGAAGTTCGTCTACGTGCCGCACGCGCTCGCGCCGGCCGAGATCCCTTGCGAGATGAACAGCTTCAAGGGTCAGCAGTTCCGCTGGGCCAAGGGCTCGGCGCAGACCACCAAGAAGCTCTTCTGGACGGTCATCACCGCCAAGCTCCCGCTCAAGGTCAAGATCGAGTGCTTGTTCCACCTCACGAACAACTTCGCGTACTTGTTCCTGGTGCTGCTCGCCGCGCTCCAGCTGCCCAACATGCTGATGCGACAGAAGATGAACGACCCCGAGCTGCTCTTGCTCGACGTGCCGCTGTTCTGCACCACGTGCCTCTCGATCGTCGTCTTTTACCTGACCACGCACAACGCGCTGTACGGCAACCTCGGTGACGCTGTGCGCCGCTTGCCGCTTATGATGGCGGTCAGCATCGGGCTCTCGATCAACAACGCGCGCGCCGTGCTCGAAGGCTTGTTCGGCGTGCAGTCCGAGTTCGTGCGCACGCCCAAGCACGGCGTCCAAGCGCGCGGCGACGGCTGGGTCAAGAAGCGCTACCGCGCCGGCGCCGGCTGGATCGGCACGCTGCTCGAGCTCGGCTTCGGCTTCTACATCGTCGCGACGATCGTGCTCGCGATCGTGATGGGATCTTGGATCAGCATCCCGTTCCTGGTGCTCTTCATGGTCGGCTTTCTCTACGTCGGCATGCTGTCCCTCTACCAAACCCGCTGAACGCGCGAACGCGCTTCGGCTTTTCCGTTGAGGGCGGCTTACGTCCTCGCATCTGAGCCGCGAAATACGAGAGTATTCCGCGGCTCATCTGCTGCGGGCGCGCTCGCCCTCAACGAAAAATCCTTCGCGCGTTCTCGTGCACGCATGGGCGTCCACGAGATGGGAGAGGGCGGGCTCGTTGAGCCGCCGAGAGGCGGGCTCGTTGAGCCGCCGAGAGTTAAGGCGCGCGGCGTGGTGACAGGTTTCAGTGTACTTTGCTCGGGGTGGATGGGTTTCAGAGGGCAGCCTCGGCACGGTGGCTGCAAGGGTGTGCGTCTTCAGTGCCGACGTTGTTGTTCGCCCTTGTTTTGTGCAGCGCGCTCGGCGGTGAGTGGCTCAGTGCGGCACATGCGCAAGTGCCAGCGCCCGATGTCGCTCCCGCTCCCGCGCCGGCTAGCGAGCCACCGCTGCGTCACGCGATCGATGGCGAGCTTGCGTATTACACGACCGATGATTCGGGCTCGTCGCTGACCGTGCAGGTCACGCAGCTCGGCGGCCGCTACGTGCTCGATGAGCGTTGGTCGCTGACCGGTCGGATCGGCCTTGCGACCGTGATCTCGAGCCCGAACGAAGGCGACGATGACGTCGCGTTTCGACCTTCGAATCCGGAGGTGTTGGCGTGGCTCGCGCTACCGTCGCCGATGGCGCGCGTTCGCTGGCGCGTCGGCTTGGGCGTCGCCGGACCGCTTACCACGATCGATCGCGGTCCAAGCGCGCGCTTGCACCGCGCCGCGCTCGTGAACGCGCAGGGCATTGATGGGCTGAGCCGCATGTGGCGTTGGGCTCCGAACCGCACGAGCGTGATCGCGGTCGGCGAGCTCGAGGTGGATGCGGCGGACGGGCTACAGCTGTTGCTCGATGCATGGCCTGCGGTGCTCGTGCCGTCGCGCGAAGAGTTCTTGCACGAGTCGCTCGACGTGGTGCTGCCGCTCTCGATCGCAGCGGTCACCGGTCGCGCGTTCTTTCGGGTGGGGCCGCGCTTGCGCGTCACGTTCATGCCGACCACGGATCTCGACCAGGCACAGCTCGCGTTCGAGCCGTTCGTCGGTTTGCACTTTGGACGAACGTTCATCGAGGCGCGCTACACGCTGAACCTCGACGAGCCGCTCGCGGGGCCGCGCGGGCCGCATGTCTGGGGTCTGCATCTCCTCGGGGGAGGCGAGCTATGAAGATGTTTCCGGCCGGCGTGATGGCGATCGCAGCATGCGGGTTGATCGCGTGCGGGCCGCCGAAGGAGCTCGAGGCGTGCAACATCGCGACCGAAGAGTGCCAAGCAGACGTCTACTACGCGCTGCTGCGCCTGCGCGGCGATGGCTACGATCCGCTCGCGAAAATTCCACCGATCCGTACGCTCACGGTCGCGCAATACGAAGACGAGCTCGAAGGCGATAGGCCCGAGCCGCCGCCGCCCGACGACGACGACGCTGGCGTCGAGGAGGAGCCCGAGGAGCCGTCGGTCGAGCCCTGGGATACGTCGCTGCAGCTGCTCGGGCTGGTGACGCCGTCGGTCTCGACCGGTCAAGCGGCGATCGACAATCAGGTCGATCACGTCGCCGCGTACTACGCGTCGGACACGGAATCGGTGACCGTGATCGACCACGGCAACGAGCGCGACGAGACGGACGGCACGGCGCTCTTGCTGCACGAGCTCGTGCACGCGCTGCAGGATCGCGAGCTGTCAGGCGAGTCGCTGGACGGCACGACCGATGGATTGCTCACCGCGCGCACGCTGACCGAGGGCGAAGCGACTTTCTACGAGCAGCTCGGCCGCGCGGAGATGGCGAATCTCCCGCCGCTCACGCTCGACTGGGACAGCTTTTATATCGACAGCTGGCTGCGAAACGGGCGCTTCGCTCTGCCGTACGAGCGCTCGTTGTTTTACAGCGTGCGCTGGTTCATCTACCCGCTCGGCGCGCACTACCTGACCGATGCGTGGCTGCGCGCAGGCAACGCCGGCGTTCGCCGCGCGTACACCGAGCCGCGCCAGCACATGGCGCAGTTCATGGCGGGCTACGGCGCAACATCGCTCGCACGAACCTCACCGCTGCGTTGTCACGTCACGCCGCCGAGCGATAGCTATGAACGAAGCGGCTACGATCGCTTCGGCGCGCTCGAAGTGTATGCGTTCCTCACGGCCTGCGGCGTCGAGGACCAGCGCGGTTGGCCGCTCGCTTCCGGTTGGATCGACGATCTGATCGCGGTGTACTTCGAGCCCGACGAGGAGGTCGTGCTCTTGAGCTGGCGCATTCGCTTTGCCGATCGGCAATCGGCACAGCTTGCCCTCGCAGAAGCCGAGCTGAACCCATTGGTGACCGGTGAAGTGCGCGGCCGCGACCTGATCTTGATCGGTGGCAACGATCCCGAAGTCACGTCGGATTGGGATGGCACCCGCGACTGCGACGACGAATAGGCGCTACTTATTAAGCGCGCGGGCGATGGCGGTTTCGAGCTCTTCGATCGCGTAGGGCTTGGGGACGACCTCGGAGATCAGCGCGCGGCGGTCGCCGTTCAGCACGTCGTCTTGTGCGAAGCCAGTCGTGAGCACGATCGGCACGCGCGAGGGGCGCAGCTCGACCAGCGCTTCGGCGAGCTGCAAGCCGGTCATGTGCGGCATGCTGTGATCGGTGACCACGAGATCGAAGTGCTCCGGCGCAGCTTTGAACAGCGCGAGCGCTTCGCGCGGATCGGTGGCCACCTCGACGTCGTAGCCGATCATCTTGAGCAGCTCGCGGCAGACGGCCGCGACCGAGGCTTCGTCGTCGACGAGCAAGATGCGCGGACGCGGGCTCGCGGACACGGCCGCTTCGGGCTCCTCTACCGCCGCGATCCGCGCGGGCTTCATGTGGAGCGGCAAGTACATGTCGAAGCGCGTGCCGTGGCCGAGCTCGCTGTGCACGTCGATCACGCCGCCGTGCCCGTTGACGATTCCGTGCACGACGCTCAGCCCGAGGCCGGCGCCGCTCGCTTGTTTGGTCGAGAAAAAGGGCTCGAACGCGCGCCGAACGGTGTCGGCGTCCATGCCTTCGCCGGTGTCGCTCACCTCGAGATGCGCCCACTCGCCTTGGCCGACGATCGGATGCGCAGCGCGCGCTTCGGCGATGTGATCGAGCACGTGCAGGCGCACACGCAGCGTGCCCGGTGCGCGCCGCAGCGCGTGCGCGGCGTTGGTGGTGAGGTTGAGCAGGGCTTGTTGGAGCTGCACGTCGTCGGCCATCACCCAGAGCGGCGACGAAGGCAGCTGCGCTTCGACGCGAATCGTGCGCGGTAGCGATGCGCGCAGCAGCTCGATCGCGTCGGCCACCAGTGCGGTCAGATCGAGCACCCTGCGCTCACCCGCCGAGCTCTTGCCGAGCAGCACCATGCGCTGCACGAGCGCGCGCGCGCGCCGTGCGCTCTCTTCGATGCGCTCGAACAGCTCGCGCGCAGGGCTGTTCGCGGGCAGCATGTTTTGCGCGAGCTCGGCGCCGCCCAAGATCGGCGTGAGCAAGTTGTTGAAGTCGTGCGCGATGCCGCTCGCCAGCGTGCCAAACGTCTCCATCTTCTGCGCATGAACGAGCTGCGCTTGCAGCCGCTTGTGATCCTCTTGTGCGCGGCGCTCGGCGGTCACGTCGCGCAAGCTCAGGACCGCGTGCATGCTGCCGCCGATCGCGATCGCGCTGCCGCGTGACTCGAGCACGTGCGGCTCGCCCTTGCTATCGAGCATCGTGCACACGGCATCGTGGCTGGTGCCCGGATCGCGCAGCCCTTCGGCGAAGGTCGCCGCGATCAGCGCCTTGTCCTGCGGTGCGACCAGATCGAGTGAAGTCGTGCCGCGCAGCGCGTCGGGCTTGAAGCCGAGGATGCGCTCGACGCTTGGGCTCACGTACACGAAGCGGCCCTGACCATCGAGCACCGCGACGATGTCGATCGCGTTCTCGACCAGCGAGCGAAACAACGCCTCGCTGCGCTCGAGCGCAGCGGCCGCGCGCTCTCGTTCCAGCAGCAGTCGCCGCATGAGCAGCGCCGCGAGCACTGCCACCGTGCCCAACACCGCGATCATGCCGACGAAGAACGTGCTCACGCACCGCGGATAGGAGCACACGCGCGCTGGCCTGTGAACCGCGAGCTTGCCGTGCTACGTCGCCGGCCACGAGGTTCTTGTCTAATGCCACCAGTTGCCCGCGCCGAGCTCGTGATCGAACAACCCGCCGCCGTCGTGTTTGCGGCGCTCGCCGACTTCAGCACCTGGTCGCAATGGATGCCGCGTGAGTTTCGCCCCGCTTGGGGTCCGCAGCGCGCGCTCGCGACGGGCGATTGGTTCCTGTCGTTGCTCGGCGGTGCGCTGCCGACGCCGCTGCAGGTCGTGCGCTCGACGCCCAACAGCGAGATCACCTGGCGCGGTGGCGTACCGGGCGTAATCGTCGGCGAGCACGCGTTCTACTTGGAAGATCTCGGCGGCACGCGCACCCACGTGCGTTCGGAAGAGCCGTTCACGGGTCTGCTCACGCTCCCATCGTTCATGCACACGGCGATCGAGCGCGCAGGCACTCGCGGCGGCGCCAAGATGCTCGAAGGCCTCGCGCGCTTCGTTCAGGGCTGACGCAAACGGGTTGCGACGGAAACGAAAACCCCGCTCGCAGCGAGTGCGAGCGGGGCTTGACTGGCAGTGTGTGAGCGGGCTGTCAGTGCCCCGCCGCGTTCCCCAACGCGTGACTGAGCGCGTGGGTCCTCGCGCGCGAGCTATGCCCGCAGCGTGCGCCGGCGCAGCACGAGGCCGAGCACGGCGAGCATCAAGAACGCAGCGCTGCCGCCAGCGCTGTTGCGGCCCGTCGCGCTGCACCCGCCCGCGTCGGCCATCGTGTCGCTCGCGTCTTCGTCACCCGCGTTGACCGACGGTGCCGTCGAATCGTCAGGCGATTGCTCGCTCGTGGAGTCGGTCGGCGGCGTTCCGTTCTCGTCCCCGTCCGATGCGCTGCCGGAGGCTTGCGCCTCGCCATCGGCTGCGTAGTCGCCGCGGCCGCTGCTGAAGTACTCCGGCGGTGCACACACCTTCGCGGGCTCATCGCTCACGCCGCAGTCGTCCGGCACTGGCGCGACGAGATCTTCCGCGGGAGCAGCGCCTGCTCCAGCAGATCCCGAGCTGCCGTCATCGATGCCAGCATCGGCCGGTGCAGGCTCTGGCGCTCCGCCCGCGTCCGTGCACGAGGGACGATTCCAGTTGTCTTGGCAGGTGAGGCCGGTCGAGCAGTCTTGGTCGGTCTCACACGCGGTCTCGATCAGCTCGCAGTAAAACTCGCCGCTCGGCGTGCTGGTGCACATGTCTTCAGGAGCCGGAATCGGGTCCGCATCCGGCGGAGGAGGCTCGCTCGGATCGGCATCGCCACCCGCGCTGCCGGTAGAGCCGCTGCAGCTCATGGAGATGAGCTCGGTGCAGTTGAAGCCGGGGCCACAATCGGCGGCCTCTGCGCACGCCTGCGTGTAGCGCGGCGCACAGTAGAGCTCGGTCGTCGGCTCGCACGGAGGTTGCGCGGGTTCGGGCGCGGGCTCGACCGGGTTGCAGTCCGGATCGCTCTCCGGACAGACGGCAGGCCGCATGGCGCCTCCGCTCACGGCGCAGTCGTCGTAGCTCTGGCGCTCGGCGCACAGCCAGCCCTCGATGCAATCCGCGTCGGCCTCGCACGGCCCGCCCGCGACGCACTCGCGCGTCTCGGTCACCGTCGTGTCGCACTCGGGCTGAATGCAGTCCTCGCCCGGCGCGCAATCGATCGCGGGGCACGTGCCCCCGCTGCTCGTCACCTGGCACGTGTACCCGTGATCGCAGTCGCTATCCGTTGCGCACGTGCTTGCATCTTGCGCGGCAACCGGCCGTGCAAATCCCGCGAGCGCGAGCACCGCAAGGCAAAGGCCCCAGCGGGTTTGTGTCTGTAATCGTGTCATCGGCACTCTCCAATCATCCCCGGTCGGTTTTTCCACTCACATCCCAAGCCACCGGCGGTGGCCCTGACTCTCTGTCGTCGCAGATCAACTGCAGCGTTCATGCCAGCTAGTCAGGTTTAGCTATATGCGTGCGCGCGGCCAAAACCGCTGCGCAGCGCGTACCGCCAGCGGCTCTTGAGCCAGCCTGTGCCAGACCACATGTCGGGCGATTGGCGCGACCGCGATCGGCTTGTCGCCCCACTTCACGATCGCCCGCGTCCCGGGCGACCCGGCGGCGGCACGGTGCGGCTGCTCGAGCTTGCGCGCTCGTGCGTGCCCGAAGGTCGTTCCTCGAGCGGCTGCGGCGTGTTCTCCGACGCGGCCTTGAGCGTCAGCTCGACCGGCGCTGCGCTCTCGAGCGCGCTCGGCCGTTCCGAAGCGGGAGTCCCAGACTGCGCGCCGACCGGTGGTCCCAGATCGAGCGTGTCGCGCACGGCGTCGTTGAGCACCGGTCGTTGCTTGCGGCCGACCGCGCGGCGCAAGCGCTCGCAGCGACCGATCAAGACAGGATTGCGCGTCGGGCGAAAGCAGTGCTCGACCTCGCGCAGATGCACCTTTGCGAGGTCGCGATCGCCCGCGACGATCGCGATCCGCGCCGCGGCTTCGTGCAGCGTGCCGCGCGTCGCCGGGCCACCGCGATCGCCCATCGTCGCGAGCGCGCTCTCGATCCGACCGCGCGCCGTCGCGAGCTCACCGGCTTCGGCCTCGGCGAGCGCGACCTCGACGTGCAGCGGCGTCAGCAAGCTGGTCGCGACCTGATCGCGCGGCGTGTAGAGCGCGAGCGCCGCGCGGCCATCGGTCAGCGCGCGCTCGAGTTGATCGGTGCGCGCGCAGTCGAGCACGTGGCCTGCGATCATCACCGGCCAACCGCTGAAGCTACGCGCCGCGTTGTTCTTGAGCGCGTTCTCGCGCCACTTCACCGAGGCCACGCAGTCGCCGCGCATCTTGTGATAGCTGGAGCGCGCAAGCGCCGCGTGCCTGCGCAGGGAAGGGATCTCGGCCGCCAAGCGATCGAGCTCTTCCATCACGCGCTTGGCTTCTTCGAGATCGCGCACCAACTCGCACGCGAGGATCTGACTGCACGGTCCCCACACCTCGGCTTGCCAGCTCGAGCCGGCTTGCAGCGCGTGAGCCTCGACCCGCGCTCGGTACGAGCGCGCGAGATCGATCTCGCCGCGCAACGAATGGTGCAGCGTGCGGATTTGGTTCGCGAACATCTCGAAGAGGTGGGAGCCCATCCCTTCGAGCTCGGCCGCGCGATCGAGCGCGCGGGGATCTTCGCAAATCGCTTCGGTGCTGCCGAGGCCGTACAGCGCGCCGCTGAGCGCCATCAGCTGAGACTCGTGCGGCATCGAGTTCGGCTTGCGGCATTCCTCGACCACTGCGCGCAACGCCTCGAGCGCATCGGCCGATCGATCCTCCGGAATGATCGAGAGCGCGAGACACAAGTCGTGCGAGAGCTTGGCGACCCGTCCGAGCGGTAAGAGCGGCTCGAGTAAGCTCGCGTACTTGCGGCCGCGCGCCGAGTCGAGCGTCATCGTTGCGAGTCCTGCCATCATCGAGCAGCTCGTGACCAGCATGACCATCGCCTCGCGAAAGCGCGTCAGGCCCGCGAGCTTGTAGCCGCGCAAGAATCCAAGCGCACCGATCATCAGACCGATCACGATCGCGAGCCACGCGCCGACCTTCGGCGCAAGCGCGCGTGCGCGCGTGACGCCGGTGATCTGCAGCAAGACCACGAGCGCTTCGTCGCCGTACTGCTCCATGATGCGGCGATCGGTGTAATAGCCGGCCATCGCCAGCGGACCGAGCAGCCGGGAGATCTCGTGCGGGCTTCGACCTTGCGCGCGGAACACATCGAGCGCGTCGCGCAGCGCGGGGATCGCGAGCGGCATCGCGTTGGCGTCCCACGCGATCGCGGTGCCGGCCTGTGCGAGCAAGTCGGCGCCGCGCCGCTCATCACCGCCGTGCAAGAGGTGCCAGCCCGCGTCGAGCAAGATCTCGGGATCGCCACCCGAGAGATCCGACAACAAGCTGCCTAGCAGGCGGTGCAAGCGCCGCCGCTCGGTCGCCGACAAGCGCTCCGCGAGCGCGACGCGCATCGTCTCGTGCGAGAACTTGTAGCCGCGCGCCGTCAGAACGATCACCTGCGTCTCGAGCAGTGCTTCGATCGCAGCGCCGGGATCGGCGATGCCTTCGAGCTTCGCAACCGCGTGACAACGCGCGGGCGGTGCGATCCCGCGCTCGACGCACAACGCGTTGGCGAGCTTGCGCGCGTCGTCTGGCAAGCTATCGACGCGCGCCTCGATCACCTGCTCGAGCGCACTCGGCAGCTCCGACGACGAGAGCTCGCTCGGCATCGCCCACACGCCTTCGGAGAACCGAATGGCCTGCGTATCGATCAGGTGACGCAACAGCTCGAGGCAGCCGAGCGGGTTGCCACCGCTCACGCGGTGCAGCCATTCAGCCATGCGCTCGGTGCCGGGCACCGGACCAAAGCTGGTCTCGACCAGCGCCCGCACCTCGCCGCGGCCCAGGCCGCGCAGCTCCATGCCTGCGCAGAGCTGCGTGAAGCTACGCGTCAGCGCGGGCGCGAGCGGCGTCTGCATCGGGTCGCGCGCGACCACGATCAAGAGCCGCCGCGAGCTTGCGCCTTGCGCGAGCGCCCAGAGCAAGGCGACCGAGCTCTCGTCGGCCTGCTCGATGCCGCGCACGCACAACACCACCGGTGCTTGCTCGGTCAACCGCTCGACGAACCCGACCAGCGCCCGCTGCTCGCGCAAGCGCTGCTCGCGCGGATCTCCGTGCGCAGATCCAGGAGCCTGTCCGTTCGCGCTGACGCGACGACTGCCTTCGGGCACAACCGGGTTGAGCAGCGGCGCGAGGAACGCGCGATCGTCGCCGATCGCGAGCTGCGCGAGCGCGGGGCTCGCCAGCGCGATCGCACGCAACAGCGCGTGCGCCACGCCGAGCGTGCCGCGTGCGGTGCGCGCATCGACGACCGCGGTGATCGCACCGGTCAGCTGCGCCTCGAGCGCGAGGTCTTCCATCAAGCGCGCCGCGCCCATGCCGGACACCGCGTCGATCAGCACGCTGCCGCCGTGACCGCGCAGCGCGCGCTTGCGGCTCATGCGCAGCCGCGCGCGCTCGCGTGCACGACCCATCGTACGCCCGCCGAGCAGGTAGCTGGTCGCCGAGCGCGGCTCACGCTCGACCGCCAAGCCGGCGATCGCGGACAAGCGCTCGATCACTTCGGCAGCGCTCGCCGGTCGCGCCATCGGATCGCGGCTCAAGAGCGCCATCACCAGCTCATCGAGCTCCGCGGGGATCGGCTCTTTCGGCTCGCGCTTCACGACGTGCGAAGGCGGCTCGATCGGATTGCGCAGCGCGGCGACCAGATCCGGCAAGCCGCGGACCTCGTAGGCGTGGCGCCCGGTCAACAAGTAGTACGCGAGCGCGCCGAGCGAATAGAGATCGGCGCGCTGATCGAGCGGCGCGCCTGTCAGCGCCTCGGGCGGCACGCACGGCGGTGTACCGACCACGGTCGAGTGCTTGCCGAAGCTCGCGAGCCCGCCGAAGTCGATCAGCTTGGCGCGACCGTCGCTGGTGATGCGCACGTTGCGCGGGCTGAGATCGCGGTGCAAAAGCCGCCGCGCGTGCAAGAGCCCGAGCGAGCTCGCGACATCGCGCAGGTACTTGCAGGCGAGCGATGCGGGCAACGGTGAGAGCTCGCGCAGGTCGAGCCCGTCGAGCAGCTCCATCGTGTAGAACGCGCCGTGCTCGTCGACGCCGTACTCGTGCACCTCGATGATGCGCGGGTGCTGCAAGCCGACCAGCGTCGCGTACTCGCGCTCGAACATCCGGCGCTGGCGGCTGCGCGCGTCACCCGTGTGCAAGCGCTTGAGCGCGACCGCGCGCCCGTGCACCGGATCGAACGCGCGATACACGATGCCCATGCCGCCTTTGGCAAGGCGCTGCTCGATGCGGTAGCGGTTCGCTACGACGCGCTCGTCCTCGGGAGCTACCGCGTCGACCGCGGCGCTCATCGATTACGCTCGTTCATGACGCTCATTCATGCCCAGGCACGCGTCCGGTTGCGACTGGCCGATGCGCCGCGCAGACCGTCGGGCAAGCATAGCGGAATTGATTCACGCGACGCGGAGCTTGTGGCGAGAGCCTTTGGCTGCACGAAGGCCACCGCGTCGCTCGAAAGCCACTTGCGCCGTTCGTGTACGACCGCCTGCTCCGCCAGACGTCACGCCTCGTTGGTAAGCACGACCGTACCGCTCGCCGCGAACATTCCGCCGACGCCGTGGCAAACCGAGATCTTGGCGCCCGCTACCTGCGCCGGTGCGATACCGCGCATCTGCCGAACGCTCTCTTGAAGCGCGTACATGCCGTACATGCCGGAATGCATGTAGCCAAGGCCGCCGCCGTTGGTGTTGAGCGGGAGCTTGCCTCCAGGCGCGGTGTTGCGCTCCCAGATGAAGCGAGCGGCTTCTCCGCGCTCGCAGAAGCCGAGGTCCTCGAGACCGAACAGCGGCAGGTGCGCGAACGCGTCGTAGATCATCAAGTGGTCGACATCGGCGTGCCGGATGCCGGCCTCGGCAAACGCTTGCTTACCCGAGACGCGAAACGCTTTGCTGCTGGTGAAGTCTTCCATCTGACTGACCATCGGCGTCTCGACACCTTCGCCCGTGCCGAGCACGTAGACAGGCCTACGCGGGAAGTCTCGCGCGCGTTCGGCGCTGGTCAGGATCAGCGCGCCGCCGCCGTCGGTGACCAAGCAGCACATCAGCTTGCGAAACGGATACGCGATCATCTTCGAGCCGAGCACCTCGGCCAGCGAGGTCGGCTCCTTGTAATACGCGCGCGGGCTCTGCACGGCCCACTCGCGTTGAATGACGGGCACCATCGCGAGCTGCTCTTCGGTAATCCCGTACGTCTTCATGTAGCGCAGCGCTGGCAGGGTGAAGAGCGTCGGCGGGCCCATCGGTCCGTAAGGCAGCTCGAACTGCGCCATGTGCGGCCCGCCCGGTCGCGCCATCGCGCCGCGCCCGACCTGCGAGAAGCCGCTCTCGCCATGGGTGATCAAAACCGTGGTGCACAACCCAGAGTTAATCGCGGCCGCGGCGTGCCGGACGTGCAGCATGAACGAGCAACCGCCGACGTTCGTGCCATCGACCCACTTCGGCGTGATGCCGAGGTGGTACGCGATCGAGACCGGCGACTCGCCCGCGGTCGCGACGCCATCGATGTCGCTCAGCTTGAGCCCCGCGTCCGCGAGCGCGTTGAGCGCGGCATCGGCGTGCAGCTCGATCTGAGACATGTCGGCGATCGTGCCCAGGCGTGTGGTTTCGGCCGCGCCTACGATCGCTACGCTCTTCGGTTTCATATCGACCTCGCGGCACTAGACGGCTTGAACAATGGCAACGAGATCGTGTCGCTCACCGCGGTCATGACCACCTCGAGCGGCATGTCGAGCTGCAGCGCGTCGGGCGTCTGCGGGCACTCGACGATGTTCGTCATCATGCGCGGTCCTTCCTCGAGCTCGACCACCGCGATCGAGTACGGCGGCGTAAAGCCCGGCGCCGGTCGATGGTGAATGACGTAGCTGTAGAGGATCGCCCGGCCGCTCGCCGCAAACCAACGCACCTCGCGCGACGCGCACTTCGGACAGAACGGCCGCGGCGGAAAGTACGTGTGCGCGCACGCGGCGCAGCGCTGCAAGCGCAGCTCACCGGCTTTACAGCCGTCCCAGAACGCCTGCGTCTCGGGCGTGGGCTGCGGAATGAAACGCTTGCTCTCGGACAAGCTCGGTTTGGGCGAAGCCATCGCGTACGACCTCCTGCTGTGCTGCCTGTAACTGAAAGCGCTCCGCTCAGCTGCGGAACTGCTCACGCAGCGCTTTCTTGTAGAGCTTGCCGTTGTCTTGGCGCGGCAAGCGATCGGTGAACGCGACGCTGCGCGGGCACTTGAAGTGCGCGAGGCGCTCACGACAGAACGCGATCAGCTCGCGCTCGAGCTCGCTCGAAGGCGTGACGCCCTGCGCAGGCTCGACCACGGCTTTGACCTCTTCGCCCCATTCCTCGTTGGCGACGCCGATCACACCCGCGTCGCCGACGCTCGGATGCGCGAGCAACACCGCTTCGATCTCGGCTGGGTAGATGTTCACGCCCCCGCTGATGATCAAATGCGCGCTGCGATCGGTGAGGAACAAGTAGCCGTCCTCGTCGAGGTAGCCGACATCGCCGAGCGTGAAATGCTCGCCGCGGTACGCGCCTGCGGTCTTGCCCGCATCCTTGTAATAGTCGAAACGGCCTTCGAACGGCGCGCGCAGATACACGGTGCCGATGACTCCAGGACCGACGCGTTGGCCTGCGTCGTCCAAGATCCGAACCTGCTCGGGATCCGCGGGCTTACCGACGGTGCCCGGTTTTCGCAGCCACTCATCGGCGGTCACGAACGTGCCGGCGCCTTCGGTCGCGGCGTAGTACTCGTGCACGATCGGTCCAAGCCACGCCATCAAACGCTGCTTCACGTCGACCGGGCAGGGCGCTGCGCCGTGCAGCACCATCTCGAGTGACTGGAGGTCGTAGCGCTGCTTGGTCGCGTCGCTGAGCGCGAGCAAGCGGTGAAACATCGTCGGCACCATGTGCGTATGCGTGATCCGGTGCTCGGCGATCAGCCGCAGCGCTTCCTCGGCCTCGAAGCTCTCCATCAGCACGACACCCACGCCGAACATGTGCGGGATCGCCAGTGAGAACGCGAGCGGTGCCGCGTGATAGAGCGGCCCGGTGCACAGGTGCAGGTGCTCGCCCGCGCGATACGCGCCGAGCACGAGCAGCGGCGACGACGCCGGGCTCGCTGCAGGACGATGCACGCCCTTCGGACGTCCGGTGGTGCCCGAGGTGTAGAGCATGCTGGTGCCGAGCGAGGGATCGCTGATGTCGCTGTCGTCCTGCTCGCGCTGCGCGCCGTCGTAGCTCGCGAAGCCGTCGATCGCTCCGTCGATCGCGAGCCGCACGCTTGCGCGCGGCGCGAGCGCGGCCGCTTCGATCGCGAGCGCGGCAAAGCGCGCGTCGGCGATCAGCGCGCGCGCATCGCAGTCATCGATGATGTAGCCGGCTTCACTGGCAGTTAGGTGCCAGTTGATCGGAGTCAGCCGCAAACCCGCGCGTCGCGTCGCAGCCAGTACCTCAGCTGCTTCGGCGCGGTTGCCGCACAAGACCGCGACGCCATCGCCCGCACGCAGGCCACGCGCACGCAGCGCGCGCACGAGCTGGTTCGCCCGTCGATTGAGCTCGCCGAAGCTGCGATTGCCCGTGCTCGCGAGCACAGCCGGTAGATCCGGTACGAGCGAGGCCCAAACCGCGACCGACATTCCGCACATCGCAGCGTTCGGCAGTCGCGCGCGCGCTGTCGCCCACGCTTGCGCGTGTTCTGCCGACCCCATCGGTGACCCCATGCGCCTGCATAGACGCGCCTGGGCGATAAAGTCAACCGGTTGAAACGGACTGCGGCTTGGGCGCCAGCGGGATCGCTGAGCCGCCGGGGCCAGAACCGCCGTCAGCCAGCCTCAGCTCCTCGATCGGGCGCCGCGCCGTCCTGAGCGCCCAGCGCGAAAGGCTGATCGCGACGACCAAGAGGCCGGCTGCGAGCGCCAGCCAGATCCCGACCAACCCGAGCTCGAGCGTAAACGCGAGCGTGTACGCGAGCGGCAATGCAAACGCGTAGTAGCCGAGCAAGTTGATCAGCGCAGCCGCGTTGGGCCGCCCCATGCCGCGCAGCACGCCACCGGCGACGACCTGCACGCCGTCGGCGAGCTGAAACGCAGCGGCGATCGGCAAGATGCTCGCGGCGAGCGCGATCAGCTGGAGGTCATCGGTGTAGAGCTTCGGCAGCTGCATACGCAGGGTCGAGAACAGGATCGCCGAAAAGCCCATCGCGCATGCGCCGAGCACGAGCGCTGCTTTGACCGCGCGCCGCATCGCGACCACATCGCCTTCGCCGATCAAGTTGCCGACGCGCGTCGCGGCCGCCATCGAGACGCCGAGCGGCACCATGAACGCGAGCGCCGCCATGTTGAGCACGATCTGATGCGCCGCGAGGTTGCTCACATCGATCCAGCCGGCCATGAAGCTTGCGAGCGTGAACGCCCAGGCCTCGAGCGCCATCTGCATGCCGATCGGAAAGCCGAGCATGAGCGTATCGACCAGCTCGCGCTTCGCGAACGAATGCTGATCCCAAGGCCGCCACGCGCCTTCGTGCAAGCGACCGAGCTTGATCAGCACGAGCAGGCCGAGCGGCATCAGCATGATCGCGATCGTGCTCGCGAGCGCCGCACCGGGCAGGCCCATCGCGGGCGCGCCGAGGTGCCCGAACACGAGCATCCAGGTGAGCAGCGCGTTGATCGCGTTCGCGGCCCACATCACGTAGGTCGCAGGCCCGACCATCGCGCGGCCTTGCAGGTACTGCTTGAGCGCCGCGTAGAGCAGAAAGGCCGGCGTGGCCGGGATCTGAATCAGGTTGTACTGCTGCGCGAGCGTCGCGACGTTCTCGGTTTGCCCGAGCGCGATCAAGCCGTCGTACGTCAGCGCTTTCGCGATCGTGATCGGGATGCTGACCAGCACAGCGAGAATCACGCCGCGCTGCAGCGCCCGCGCCGAGGCTTCGCCATCACCGCGCCCGTGCGCTTGGCTCACTTGCGCATCGATGCCCATCACGATCCCAAAGCCGATTGAGAGAAAGCCCCAATGCCACATATTGGCTAGAGCGCTCGCGGCCAGCGCATCGACGTGCAAGCGCGCCACCGCGAGCGTGTCGACTACGCCCATGAACATCACGCCGAGCTGCGTGAGCGCGAGCGGCCACGCGAGCTGCAACAACGCGCGATACTCGGAGCGCACGGGCGTAGCTTCTCGCACAGACGCTTGAACGGGCGTGTCCACGGCCCGCGCTTCCTAGCACGCGCATTCGCTGCGCGCCGTGTGTAGCCACACTCTCTTATCAGTAAGACTTCGCCCAGATTACTCGGCGTGCGGAGGGCTTACCGCTGATCGGGCAAATGCCGGGACCATCGCCGTCCGCGAACGGAATCACGCGCAGCGTCACGCTGAGCTCGGCCTTGAGCTTCTCCTCCACCTCGCGCTCGCCCGACCAGTGCATCGCCGCGAAGCCGCCGTGGATCTCCGGCTGCTCGGCGTTCTTCGGCGTGAAGAACGCGTAGAGCTCTTCTTTGCTGTCGATATTGCGCGTGTTGTCTTGGAGGTTCTGTTTGGCCCGCGCGAGCAAGCCGTCTTGGATCTGTTGCAGCAGCGCGCTCACACCGTCTACGAACGCGTCGCGCGGCATGCTGAGCTTTTCTCCAGTGTCGCGGCGACCGAGGAACACTGTGCCCGCGGCCAAGTCGCGCGGACCGACCTCGACGCGCAGCGGCACGCCCTTCTTGATCCAGCCCCACATCTTGTCGCCGCCGCGCACGTCGCGCTCATCGAGGATCACCTCGACATCGCGGCCTGCGAAGCGCTGCTTCTGGAGGTCGTCGCGCAGCGCGCGGCAAAACGCGAGCACCTCTTCCGGCTTCTCGGCCTTGGCGGTGATCGGCAAGATCACGATGTGCGAGGGCGCGAGCTTGGGTGGCAAGATCAAGCCGTCGTCGTCCGCATGCGTCATCACCAACCCGCCGACCAAGCGCGTCGACACGCCCCACGACGTCGTCCACGCGTGCTGCAACACGCCTTGCTCGTCTTGAAAGCGGATCTCCTGCGCGCGCGAGAAGTTCTGCCCGAGGAAGTGCGAGGTGCCGGCCTGCAGCGCCTTGCGGTCCTGCATCATCGCTTCGATGCACAAGGTCGTGACCGCACCGGGAAAGCGCTCGCTCTCGGATTTCTCACCGGTGAGCACCGGCATCGCCATCCATTGCTCGGCGAACTCGGCGTAGATATCGAGCATGCGCCGCGCTTCCTCGCGCGCTTCGGTCTCGGTGGCGTGCGCCGTGTGGCCTTCCTGCCAGAGGAACTCGGTCGTCCGCAGGAATAAACGCGTTCGCATCTCCCAGCGCACGACGTTCGCCCACTGGTTGATGAGCAGCGGCAAGTCGCGATAGCTACCGATCCACTTCGCGAACATCGCGCCGATGATCATCTCGGAGGTGGGCCGCACGATCAGCGGCTCTTCGAGCTCACCGGCTGGTACGAGCTCGCCTTTGTCATTCAGCTCGAGCCGATGGTGCGTGACCACGGCGCACTCTTTGGCGAAGCCTTCGACGTGCTTGGCCTCTTTCTCGAGGAAGCTCTTGGGCACGAACAGCGGGAAGTACGCGTTCTGGTGCCCGGTGTCCTTGAAGCGCTTGTCGAGCACGCGCTGGATGTTTTCCCAGATCGCATAGCCCCACGGGCGGATCACCATGCAGCCGCGCACCGGCGAGGCTTCAGCCAGCTCCGCGGCGCGGACCACCTGCTGGTACCACTCGGGATAGTCCTCCGCGCGAGTCGGAGTGATCGCGGTCTTCTGCTGCTTGGCCATAGGCGGCGCAGGATACACGCGCACTGCCGAGCGGGAAGGCCCGAGTGCGCTCGGCAGCGGCTCGCGCGGCCCGCGTTTCAGCTAGCGACCGCACGTGCTACGCAGACCCGCGTGCGCGGACTTTCACGTGTTTCGACCGACGATCTCGTGCGCCTCTTGCGGATCGTGCATCGCGGAGCCGTGAGCTTCCCGGTCTCACGAGCCGGTCTCGTGCTGGTCGCGTTCGGGCACTTGGAAGGCGAGCTCGGTCTGCTCGTCGGCCTCGATCAAGCCGGCGCGCGCGCGCTGCTCGTCGGCATCATCGCCGAGCGCCGCGCAGTCGCTGCACGTGAGTGAGCGGAGCGAGTGAACCTCGTGAGTGGGTGGGGGCGCCTTTGTTGAAGAGGCGGCTTTGCCGGCGGGGCGGAAGAACGGCGCACGTTCTCCCGATAACAAAAGCAGCGCCGTCCTAGAGCAGCATCTCGCGTATGTCCCCGAGCACCTCGCGCAAGCGCGAAGTGAACCTGACGCCCGCCGCGCCATCGATCACGCGGTGGTCATAGGAGAGTGAGAGGCCGACGATCAAGCGCGGCTCGAGCTTGCCGTCAATGTACACCGGCTTTTGCGACGCGCGCGAGACGCCGAGCACGGCGACCTCGGGCGGATTGATGATCGGCGTGAAGTGGGTGCCACCGATGCCGCCCAAGCTCGAGATCGTCATGCTCGCGCCCTGCAGGTCTTGCGGCAGCAGCTTGCGATTGCGCGCGCGCTCGCTGACCAGCGCGAGCTCGATCGCGAGCTCCGCTAAGCCCTTCTGATCGACATCGCGGATCACCGGGACGACCAGGCCTTGCGGCGTGTCCACCGCGACGCCGAGGTGCATGTAGTGCTTGAGGATCAGGTTCTCGCCCGACTTGTCGAGTGACGCGTTGAAGCGCGGCATGTGCTTGAGCACGACCGAGAGCGCCTTCATGAAGAACGCAGTCACCGTGAGCTTCACGTCGGGACGGTCGGCTTTCATCTTGTGCCGGAAGGCTTCGAGCTCGGTGATGTCGGCTTCGTCGTGCTGGGTGACATGCGGGATCGTCACCCAGCTGCGATGCAGGTTGCGGCCCGTGAGTTTTTGGATCTTGGTCAGCGGCTCGGTTGACGTCTCGCCGAACTTGCTGAAGTCGATCTCGGGCAGCTCGGGCACTGCGAAGCCGGTGCCGGTCGCAGTCCCCGTGACCGACATCGCGTGCTTCACGTAGCGCTGCACGTCATCGCGCGTGATCCGGCTGTGCGGGCCGCTGCCCGGGATCTGCCGCAGGTCGACGCCGAGCTCGCGCGCGAGCTTGCGCAGCGAAGGCGCGGCGTGCGGCATTTTCTCGGCGGGCTTGGGCGGGGGCTCGCTCGTCCGCGAAGGCGGTGGCGGCGGCGGAGGGATCGTTCGACTCGGCGCAGCGTCGTTCACCGGTCGCGTGCGCGCGTCGGGCGGCGGCTCTTGTTGCTCGAGCTCCTCTTTGATGTCTTCAACCGCCTCCGCTTCTTGTTCCTCGGGCTCGGTCGGCTCGCGCGCCGGCGCGACGCGCTTGGCGGGCGTTTGCGGCTTGGGCGCTGGCGCCGCGGGTTTTTGCGGCGCTGCGGCTTTCGGTTGTGGTGCTGCAGGCGCGGCAGCGGCTTTCTGCGGTGTCGCGGCTTTCGGCTGTGCGGCTGCAGGTGCCGCGCTCTTCTCCGCGCTCTCGAGCATCGCGATCAACGTGCCCTTGGAAACCTTGTCGCCGACTTTCACCGAGAGCTCTTGCACCGTGCCGGCTGCGGGCGATGGGATCTCCATCGAGGCCTTGTCGCTCTCGATCACGATCAGGCCTTGCTCGCGCTGCACGGCGCTGCCCGGCTTCACCAGCACTTCCACGACATCGACGTTCTCGGCATCGCCGATGTCCGGCACTTCGACGCGAATCGCGCTCATGGTGCTTACGCCCCCTCGCCGAAGGGCGCCGGCTTATTGGGATCGATGCCGTAGCGCGACATCGCTTCGGTCACGACGTTCGGCGCGACCACGCCGTCGGCCGCGAGCGCGGAGAGCGCGGCGACCACGACGTGTTGGCGATCGACCTCGAAGAAGCGGCGCAGCGCGGGCCGCGTGTCGCTGCGACCGAAGCCGTCGGTGCCGAGCACGGTGTAGCGATGCGGGATGTACGCGCGGATCTGCTCGGCGTACGTGCGCACGTAATCGGTCGCCGCGATGACGGGACCTTTGCGATCTTTCAAGCAGCGCTCGACGTAGGGGATGCGCGCGCTGGCATCGCTTCCGGCGTGCTCGTCGGCCCGCAACCGCGACGCGCGCTCGCAGCGTTCGCCGTCGCGCTTGAGCTCGGTAAAGCTCGTCACGCTCCACACGTCGGCGCCGAGGCCGTGCTCCGTTTCGAGCATCTCGGCTGCAGCGAGCACCTCGCGCAGGATCGCGCCGCTGCCGAGCAGCTGCACGCGCGCCTCGCCTTTGCCCGAAGGACGCACGAGGTACATGCCCGCGACGATCCCTGCTTCCGCGCCTTCGGGCATCGCCGGCATCGAGAAATTTTCGTTGGTCACGGTCACGTAATAGAAGGCGTTTTCGTGCTCTTCGAGCATGCGGCGCGAGCCGTCTTGCACGATCACCGCGAGCTCATACGCGAACGCCGGATCGTACGAACGGCAGCTCGGGATCGTGCTCGCGAGCACGTGGCTGTGGCCAT
>JAYUYY010000629.1:0-4508 GCA_043752225.1 Sandaracinaceae bacterium
TCGCTCTCCGGCATGGCCGAATCCGCGCCGGAGATGCAGTCCTTCATCAAGGGCAACCGCGCCGCGAGCAAAGCCGTTCAGAAGCGCAAGTAAGACAACTAGCGGTTGTTGAGGCCTCGGCCGAGACCCTATCCTCTGGTGGATGAATTGGCCGGCACCCGAGGGCGATCGCCGCAAGCGGATCGCCTTCGGGCTTTTCGCGCTCGCGCTCGTGGTGTTTCACGTCGTGCTCACGAATCACTTCGTGAGCTTCGGCCGCGCGCTCTCTGCGCGCCCGTTCACCGGCGACGACTTCGACACGCACATCGCGCAGACCTACCGCGTGATCGAAGGCCTCGAGCGCTTCGGCCACAGCTGGGTCTACGACGTGAAGCTGCTCGCCGGGCAGCCGGAAGGCACGATCTTCGACGCCGATAACAAAGGCTGGGAGCTGTGGACCTACGCGCTCTACCGCCTCGGCGTGCCCAAGGGCACCGCCTTCAACCTGTTCGTGCTGCTCGCACACTTGGCGTGCCCGCTGGTGATGTATCGCGCGGCGCGCCTGTTCGAGCTGCGACCGATGACCGGCCTGCTCGCGGGCTTTCTCGCATCCCTCTTTTGGTTCTTCGACTCGTTCACGCACTGGGCGTGGTGGATCGGCATGGTCGCGTACGCCGCGGCGAGCTTCTTCGCGCTGTGGCCGCTCGGCGCGTTCTATCGCTTTACCCGCGAGCGCAAGCCGCACCAAGCGGTCGCGACGGGACTCTTGCTCGGCGCCGCGCACCTGCTGCATCCGTACTCGTTCTTCGTGCTCGGGCCGGGCATGGCGACGCTCTACCTCGGCAACGCGCGCAGCTTCACGCGCCGCGATCACCTCGCGGTCGTCGGAATCGTGCTGTGCACGCTCGCGATGAATGCGTACTGGCTGCACGCCGCGTTCATCCATTGGCACTACATCCTCGACTCAGCCTATTTTGGTCAGACCGGCCTGCCGTATTTGGTCGCTGACTTCTTCGGCATCCTGCTCAACCCGAGCGACAGCGGCGTAATCGGCACGCGCGCGGGTTTTCGTTTCCTGTGCATCGCGCTCTCGATCGCGGCGCTGTTCGCGTGGCGCAAGCAGCGCGACCCGCGCTTCGCGGTGTTCGCGGTCGTGATCGGCTCGACGTTCGCGCTCTCGTACTTCGCCGCGTACCTGCCGCATGCCGGGCAGATCCAGCCGTATCGGCACATCATCCCGCTCGGCTTTTGCGCGGCCTTGGCGGGTGCGGCCTTCCTCGAACAGCTGATGACCTCGCGCGCGTTGCGCGACCTGGCTCCGCCTGGAGTTGCAGTGCTCGCGATCACGAGCTTGATCGCGTTCGAGCAGCTCGCGCGCGACGCGCTGTACTTCTTGCCCGAGCTGGTGCCGAACGTCTCGGTGCTGATCGACGGCGGGCCCTCTCCGGTCAGCGAATACGGCTATGGGCATTTCGGCGACGACAGCACGCACTTCTCCTATCGCATGCCGCGCGGGCCGCTCTACGAGGTCGGCGAGCACAAGCTGCAGGTCTGGATCGAGCGCAACATCCCGGATGGCGAGCGGGTGCTCGTCGACAACCCGTCGTTTGGCGAGCGCCTCGCGTGGCGCAGCCGCGTCGAGGTGCTCGGTGGCTTTCGCGAGCGCAACCTCGCGCATGCGTACGCAAACTTCTTCCGCCTGCACCCCAAGCTGACGACCGACTTGGTGGTCGGTCAATACATCGCGACTTACGCGGTCAGCTGGGTGATCCTCCACGCGCCGCGCCCGGATCTCGAAAAAGCGAGCTGGCTCACGCGCACCGCTACGGTCGCGGGCCGGCGCATCTATCGCGTCAAGGTCGCGACGAGCAAAGTGCTGCGCGGTGGCGGTCGCGTGCGCGCCTCGACCAACCGAATCGAGGTCTTCGGCAGCGAGCCGACCTCCGACCTCGTGCTCTCGTATCACTTTCACGAAGCGCTGCGCTGCACCCCCGACTGCAAGCTCGAGCGCGAGAAGGTGGCCGGGAATCGCGTCGGCTTCATCCGCGTGCCCGCACCGCACGCGAAAGACATCGTGATCTGGAACGCGTACGAGATGTGAGCTCTCGCGGGCGAGGACCCGCCCGCTCAAGCTCTCGCGGGCGAGGACCCGCCCGCTCAATCAACCATCAAGCGCTCGGGATCACCGGCGCCGGCACGGTCACCGTCTGCCCGACCTTCGGCATCGTGAAGCCTTCGATCCCGTGCGCCTGCGGGATGACGAAGCGCAACGACCGATGCTCGAGCGGCACATCGAATTCCACGCGAATGCGATTGGGGCGGCCGCGCAGCATCGACTTGATCGTCACGACCATGCCATCGAGATCGACGCGCGTGCCGATCGCGAGCGGCTCGCGTGGGTCGCGCAAGAGCTGCTCGGGCGCGGTCGCGAACATCGTGAACCCGTTGGTGGTGGTGAGCAGGAACGAGCTCTCCGTGTCGCGCATCAGCAAGTGCGGCGCAGGCGTGAGCGAGAGCGTCCAGCAGCGGGCAGGTTGAGTCTTGCCGTGCAGACGGCGCGTGAGCGGGATGTACATGCTCGTGCCGCCTTCGATCGCCGAGATCATCACGAGCCGTTGTCCCGGCAGCTGGCGATCATCGACGTCCATGTTGAGCACCGCTTTGCGGATCCCGACGCTACCCGCGTAGAGGCCGTTGACCTCGGTGTGCGTCAGCCAGGCCGGCACCACGACGTGATAGACGCCGAGCAACGCCGCGAGCAGCGCGCTCACGCAAGCGCCCGCGCGGATGCTCCCGATCGGTGCGCGCAGCTTGCCGAGCCCGGTTAATACCCACGCTGCGATCATCGGCGTAAAGCCGACGATCGCGGGCACGAGCAATCGGCTCGAAGGAAATGATCCGACTACCGGCAGCACGGCCATGAAGCTGCCCAAAAATAGCCAGCGCACGTTGCGATTCTGAGCTTCGCCGCGCACCCATTTCAACGCAGCAGCGAGCGCCAGCAGCGACCCCACGCCGATCCAAAAGTGCACGTGGCGCCACGGCTCGGGGCTCCAAAACCACGCCTTCGTCGCCCAGCCGCGCGAGTACAGGTAGTGGTTCCACGGCAAGCCGAACGTCCAGAAGTCGGCGCTCGCGCCGAGCAAGAGGTCCGCATACATGACGGGCACGCGCTCGAACAGCGCGCGCACAAAATCCACGAAGCCCGTATCCGGCGCGACGTACACGCCCGAATGCAGCGGCCCGTGGCCGGTCAGCGAGCGCAGCAAAGCGTACGCGACGGTCGGCACCGCGATCGGGGCGAGCGCACGCACGCGCGCGCGCAACGGCTCGGTCCGCATCGCGAGCTCGTAGGCGAGGAAGTACCCGAACATCGCCAGCGCGTACTCGCCAAAGCCGAGCGCGACGATCATCACCGCGGACGCCGCGACCGCGTGGCGCACCTTTTCGCCTTCGCGGTAACGCACGTAATAGAGCAGCGCGACCACCGCGAGCGTGATCGAGACCAGCGCGCAACGGTTGGCGATCCACGCGAGCGGCACGCCGTGCGACTCATCCAACACGAGGAACGCAAACGCCAGCAGCGCGAGCCCCGGGCGCAGCACACGCCAGAACAACGTGGCGATCGCGCCCAGCATCAGCAGCCACCAAGCCAGCGAGTGCAGGTGATAGGCGAACGCGTCGTATCGGAACAACCGATAGTCGAGCCACATCATCGCGCTCGAGAGCGGGCGCAGCATCGTCAGCCGCAGCTCCGGGTGCGACCACCACGGATAGAAGCCGCCGCGCATCAGCGCGAGCCCCTCTTTCGCGGTGCCGTTCGAAAAGTTGAAGAGATCGAACATCGAGCGGCGCACCGGGTAGTGCCCCTCGAGCATGCCGATCTGCGCGTAGTCGTCGGCGACGAAGCCGGTGAGCAGCGCGTTGCTGCGTAGTCCGAGGCCCAGGACCATCAGCAGCACGACCGCAACGATGTAGGCCACGAGCGCGCGGCGCGATCGGCGCGCTTGGCCCATCGATGAGCTCATGTCCGCACGCCTGCCTTCCGCACGACCACCAAAACGATCGTTACCATGCGCTGCGCAGTCATATGAAGCGTTCTCCATAGTCGGTCGGGCGCGTTCGTCGGGTATGGTGCGGTTTCGCTGTGAACGAACCTTCCGAAAAACAGACAGCGCTCGGGCTGGGTCTCGGTCTTGGCGTCGGCCTGCTCAGCTTCGCGGTGATGGCGTCGGAGATCGTGCTGACGCGCTTGTTCTCCGTCGTGCTCTGGTACCACTTCGCGTTCTTCGCGATCTCGGTCGCGCTGCTCGGGCTGGGCGCCGGAGCGATCGCCGTGCACACGCGCCGCGAAAGCCTGCTGCGTGCGACGACGCCGATGCCGCTGTGCATCGGCGCGTTGGTCGTCGGCGCCTCGCTCTTGGTGCTCGACATCGGTCTCTTGCGCGTGACGCCGGATTGGTTCGGCGCCGGCGTCTCGAGCTTCTTCACGACGGTTACGCTCAAGCTGCTGGTGCTCTTCGCGGTGA
>JAYUYY010000630.1:0-11083 GCA_043752225.1 Sandaracinaceae bacterium
TCAGCTTCACGACGCGCACGGCGAGCAGCTACTCGGGCACGGTGTTCCTCGGCTTCAAGCCGTGGGCTGAGCGTGAGGATGAGAGCTTGAGCGCCAAGGAGATCGTGCGCAGCGTGAACAAGAAGCTCGCGCAGATCCCCGAAGCGCGCGCGTTGATGGTGCTGCCGCCTGCGATCCCCGGCATCAGCTCGACCGGTGGCTTCAGCATGATGCTGCAAGACCGCGTCGGCATGCCGTATCCCGAGCTCGCGGGGCACGTGCAGGCGTTCCTTGCGGCCGCGCGCAAGCGCCCCGAGCTCGAGAGCGTGCGCGGAAACTTCTCGCCCGCGGTGCCGCAGCTCTTCGCCGATGTCGATAAGGAGAAGGCGCTCAAGCACAACGTTTCGATCACGGAGATCTACGCGACGCTGCAAGCCTTCCTGGGCGGCTCGTACGTGAACGACTTCACGCGCTTCGGCCGTCAGTGGCGCGTCTTTCTACAAGCCGATCGCGGCTACCGCTCCAACCCCGAGGACATCGAGAAGTTCTACGTGCGCAGCACGCAGGGCAAGATGGTGCCGCTTTCGTCATTCGTGACCGTGCGCGCGACCAGCGGCCCCGAGTACATAGTGCGCTTCAATCTCTATCGCTCGGTCGAGGTCCAGGGCGCGAACGCTCCTGGCTACAGCTCGGGCCAGGCGCTCGATGCGCTCGAAGCGGTCGCGAAGCAAACGCTTCCCGCCGGTATGGGCTACGCGTGGAACGGCCTGGCCTATCAAGAGAAGACCGCGGCGGGCAGCTCGATCCAAGTGCTCGGGCTCGCGCTGCTCTTCGTGTTCCTGATCCTGGCCGCGCTGTATGAGAGCTGGTCGCTGCCCTTTAGTGTGTTGCTCAGCACACCGGTCGCGGTGCTCGGTGCGTTCGCAGGTCTTCTGGCCCGTGAGTACGACAACAATGTCTATGCACAGATAGGCTTGGTGATGCTGGTCGGGCTGACGGCGAAGAACGCCATTCTCATAGTCGAGTTCGCCAAGGAGCGTTTCGAAGCCGGAAGCTCGCTCGTGGATGCTGCGCTAGAAGGTGCGCGCCTCCGTTTGCGGCCGATCCTGATGACTTCCTTTGCGTTCATCTTTGGCTGTTTGCCGCTGTGGAGCGCGACCGGAGCGGGTGCGGCGGCGCGGCGCATGCTCGGCACGGCCGTGGTCTCCGGCATGCTCGCGGCAACGCTGTTGGGCATTTTCTTCATCCCCGCGCTCTTCGTCGCGGTCGAGCGCTTAGCAAAGCCAAAGGCGAAAATGGCAGCCTCTTCAGCGCCACCTTCTCCTCCTGCTGTGCCTTGACAGCGTGAGGGGTTCCAGGTCCCGATTGGCGAATGACGAGACGTACGTTTTCGATCGCTGAGCTAGTCGCCAACCCTGATCAGACTCTGAAAGCAGCGCGCGCGTCGGGCGTCGCGATCGAGACTGAGCTCGGGCCGATGCTCGTGCGGCACGCGGCGGTGCGCGCGCTCGGACAGAGCGACAAGGCACGGCCGGCGTTTACGCGCGTGCTGATGCAGCTCGGGATCACCTCGGGGCCGTTCTTCGAGTTCATGAAGATCTCGCCGCTCGACATGGAAGGCGATGATCACCGCGTGTGGCGCCAGCTGATGACGCGCACGTTCACGCCGCGCAGCGTGGAGAAGCTGCGGCCGTTCGTACGGGGAGAAGCCACGCGCCTAGTCGATGCGATGTTGCCGCTCGGGCGCTGCGACTTCATCGATGCGTTCGCACGCAAGCTTCCCGCAGCAGGCTTGTGCGAGCTGATCGGCGTGCCGGTCGCCGATCGCGAGCGCTTCTCGGGTTGGGCCGACACGATCGGCTTTGGTTTCAATATTGTGCTCTTGCCGACGAAGATCGGCGACGTCGACGCCGCGCTCGTGCAGCTCTTGAGCTATGCCGATGAGCTGATCGCCGCGCGTCGCAGCGCGCCCAAGGACGATCTGGTGACGCGCATCGCGCAAGCGGTCGATGAGGAGGCGGGCCTCGATGAAGAGGTGATCCGCGCGTCGATCGCGGGCTTGGTGTTCGCGGGCCACGAGACGACCAAGAACCAGCTCGGCTGGATGATCGCCGCGCTGTCCGAAGCGCCGCAGGAATGGGATCGCGTAGCGAAGGAGCCCGAGCGCGCGCGCGACGTGATCGAGGAGGTGCTGCGCTTTCGCTCGACCGCGACCAGCTTCGGCCGGCTCGCGCTCGAGGACATCGAGCTGTTCGGCGAGAAGATCGAAAAGGGCAGCACGGTGATCGCCTCGATCTGGTCGGCGAATCGCGACGCCGAGGAGTTCCCCAAGCCGGACGAGTTTGCGGTGGATGAAAACCGCGAGGGCGTGCAGCTCGCGTTCGGGCAGGGCGCGCACCACTGCCTCGGCGCTGCGCTCGCGCGCGCCGAGCTGCAAGAGTCGCTGATCGTGCTCGCACAGCGCATGTGCTGCCCGAAGATCGAGCCGGGCGCGGAGTTCTTACCGCCGATCGGGATCAACGGACCGAGCAAGCTGCCGATCTCGTTTACCCCACGCTGAAAGGTCCTCGATGAAGCCCGCGCTGAAGTTGCTCTTGCTCGGCGTGAGCGCCGCCTATCCGACCTCGGCGCTTGCCGGCGATCCAGAGCACTTGGTGCAGCTCGCGATCCATCCGAGCGACTCCAATTTCATGGTGCTGCGCTTGTGGATCGATGACGGTCACGGCTGTAACTGGAGCCTCGAGCCCTCGCTCAACGATCGCTGGATCACCGACTTCGCTCCGCACCCTTCGGATCCCGCAGTGAGCTTCACCGTCACCTCGGATGGCCAGGGAGCAGAACGGGGTAGTGCGGCGCAACGCAGATGGAAGCTTCACGGAGATCGGCACCAAAAAGGAGATGTTGATCTTTCGTCTGCGCACCGCGGCGCTACCTGGCGGTGGCCTACGCATCTATGAAAGCGCGATCGATGGCCAGCTGGAGATCGAGACCGATGCTGGCTTTCGGACCACGCCCAATTTCATGCTGCGCATGTCGGATGACGAAGGCGAGAGCTGGACCGAGCAGGAGATCGGCGAGATCGACGGCACGCTGAATGTCGAAGGGATCGATCCCACAAACCCAGACCGCGTCGTGGTTTGGATTCAGCGCCAACGACCCAGTCCGGGCGCTCCGCTTCCGCCTGACACGATCTTGGTCAGCGATGATCTAGGCGCGACTATGACCGAGTGGACAACGCTCTCGGATTTCGGCGGCATCGCTTTTGGAGCAGAGGGCGAGGTGTGGCTGGCGGACAAGGGCGACAGGCAGGTGTCCGGCGCGCCGCGAGGCATTCTGCATGCAGCGAGCGTCGGCGCCCCGCTCGAAAGGCTCACCGAGGACTACGAAGTGAGCTGCTTGCAGTACCGAGATGGCGAGCTGCTCGCCTGCCGGCGGCGCGCGTTCGGACGCGTAGACCGAGCGACCGGTGCGTTCACCGCATCGATGACGTTTCAAACGCTCGAGCAGATGAATCAGTGCGACGGCGTCGACATGGCCGCGACGTGTCGACAACAGCTGTGCGGCGCATACTGCGGCGCGTCGCATTTTCCCGATTCGCCGATGTGCGTCGCTGCGTATGACAGCAACGCGGACCGCGGCTGCGCCTCACCGAACGCAACGCCGGCTTCCGACGCCGCGGCGCCCGAGCCCGCGATGGATGCCGGCACACCCGCCAGCGCGACTCCGACCGCGCGCGACGACAACACCGGTTGCGCGATCGGAGGACGCGTGGGTGAACCGCGAAGCGAGGCGTCGCCCGCTTGGCTGAGCGGCTTCGCGCTTGCGCTCATGCTCATAAGGTCTCGACGAACGTCTGCGGCTGTGCGAAGCGGCTCAACCAGACGGTGAATCCGCAGCGTTCAGCGCGCGGGTAGCAGGTGGGCTGATCTGAGTATTTGACCGCAGCTCGTTTGAGAGTCGCATTGCGTAGTAAATTCGAGCCGTGTCGTCAGAGCAGGGTAGGGGTGGCCGCGACGGGACAGCGCCTTCGGGAGACGCGCGGGGCACGCTCGATCTGGGACCGCCGGTCTCGAGCGCCGTCGCCGAGCGCGAGGAGACAGGTGATCTCGCGGAGCCGGACAAGCGCCCTGCGAGCGACGGACTGCCGGAGCTGATCGGCGATCACTATCGCGTGGACTCGCTCTTGGGACGCGGCGGCGCGGCGTCGGTCTACGCGGTGACGGATCTCGCAACCGGCAAGCAGCTCGCGCTCAAGCAGCTCACCGTGCGCGGCGAAGATCGCCAAGGCCTCGTGCCGCTCTTCGAGCGCGAGTTCCACATGCTCGCTCAGCTCTCACACCCCAGCGTGATCGAGGTCTATGACTACGCGGTCGACGCGCGCGCTCCGTATTACACGATGGAGCTCCTGCAGGGTGGCGATCTACGCGAGCTCGCGCCCGCGCCGTGGCGTGAGGTCTGCGCGTTGCTCTACGACGTGTGCTCCTCGCTCGCGCTGTTGCACTCGCGGCGCTTGCTGCATCGCGACATCGGCCCGCGCAACATTCGCCGTACCGAGCACGGCACGGCCAAGCTGATCGACTTCGGCGCGATGGTGCCGATGGGCCCAGCCAGCCAGCTGGTAGGCACGCCGCCTTTCGTGCCGCCCGAAGCGTTGGAGCGCGGTGCGCTCGATGCGCGCACGGATCTGTACGCGCTCGGTGCGACCTTCTATTACGCGCTGACGCGACACACCGCGTACCCGGCCCGCGACTTCGCCTCGTTGCCGCGCGCGTGGGCGAGCAAGCCGCCTCTGCCCTCGAGCATGGTGTCGGACATTCCGCCCGCGCTCGACGAGTTGGTGATGTCGCTCTTGAGCCTCGAGCCGGCGCTGCGCCCGCGTTCGGCGTTCGAGGTGATGGAGCGGTTGTCGGCGGTAGCGGGCCTCGCGCGCAGCGAGAGCGAAGAGGTGTCGCGCGCGTATCTCTCGACGCCGGTGCTCGTCGGTCGCGAAGGCGTGCTCGACATGCTGCGCGTGCACCTGCGCCGGATGCTGGAGGGCAGCGGTGGCGTCACGCTGATCGAAGGGCCTGAAGGCATCGGGCGTTCGCGCTTGCTCGACGCGTGTGCGCTCGAAGGCAAGACGCTCGGCGCAACCGTGCTGCACGCTGCGGCTGGGCTTGGCGATGACACGTTCGCCGCCGCGCAGGTGCTCGGGGGTCAGCTGCTCGACGTATCGTCCAGCGCCGAGCGCGCGAGCATGCGGGCGGATGCGCTCGAGAGCGTGCTGCTCGTCGAGAGCGAGCAAGCCGAGCGCGCAGTCTTGCGCACCCTCTCGAGCAAGCAGCTCGATCGTGCCGACACGCAACGCGCGCTCGCGCGCTGGTTCTTACGCGTGAGCAAGACGCGTCCCCTGTTGCTGCTGGTGGACGACGTGCAGGCGCTCGACGACGCGTCGGTCGCCATGCTCGCAGCGCTCGCGAATGGCGCGGACGAGCGGCGGCTGTCGATCGTGGTCGCGTTGGAATCCGGAGCCGTCGTGCGTGCACCGAAGGCGCTCGCGGTGCTGCGCAGCCGTGGAGCTTCGCTCTTGCTCGACGCGCTGGATAAGATGCAAACCACGGCTTTGCTCGAGTCCGTGTTCGGCGATGTGCCGCACCTGACGCTGCTCAGCACGCGCGTGCATGCGGTCGCGCGCGGCAACCCGCGCACCTGCATGGAGCTGGCGCAGCATCTGGTCGATCGATCGGTCGTGCGCTACGCGAACGGCGCATGGCTGCTGCCGGAGCGCTTGCCCGAGGACGCGCTTCCGACGAGCGGCGCGGATGCTTACGCCAAGAAGATCACCTCCCTGAGCGCGCTGGCGCGATTCTTCCTCGAGACACAGGCGCTCACCTCTCAAGGGGCGTTCACTCGCGATCAATACATTCAGCTCGCCGCGTCGGAGGAGCCGCGCGAGGTGGACGCCGCGCTAAGCGAGCTCGTGTCCCAAGATCTCTTGTCGAGCGATGGCCGGCTCTATCGCTTGCGCCACCGCGGGCTCGCCGGCGTCGTGACGCTCGACGCCGAGGCGCGCGCCGAGCGTCATCGAGCCCTCGCCGCGCTCTACGCGAGCGACGCTCGGGTGCTCTCGGCCCTCGATGATCGGTCGCGCACGCTCTTGTCGGTCCAGCACCTGCTGCTAGCGCGCGAGCCCGAGCGCGCGCTCGACCGGATGCGCGACTTTATCGTGCTTCAGGAATCCGATCCCAAGTACTCGACGGTGCAAGAGGACGCGCTGATGAGCCTCGAGGACGTGGCGCGCGTGTACATGAGCTGCTTCGAGGCCGCTGAGCAGTTTCAGAGGCCGGCGCGCGAGCTGCATAACCTGCGGAAGTGGCTGCTGGACCTGAGCGTGCCGGTGGATGACTCGTACTACCGAGCGGTGGCGCCTGACTTCCTCGCTCAGCTGCGTCACGACAGCGGGCTCGCGCTGTGGGAGGAGATGACGGATCTGACCGACGAAGGAGCGCGGCTCACCGCGGCGCTGACCAAGGCGTTCGAGCGCTACAACGCGTTGCCCGAGCACGAGCGTGTGTATCGGCCCGACGAGGCGATCAAATACCTGGTGCGCTTCGTCGCGGTGTCGATCGCGATCGGCGCCGGCACGCTCGACTTGGTGCTCCTGCGCTCGTTGCCGGACTTGCTCGCGCCGTTTCGACCGCTCTCGAAAGTGCTCGACACGATGTATCGAAACGTACTCGCCACGCGCGAATCGACCTGCTTCGCGCGCTCGCTGTCCGCGCGCGAGATGTGGCTCGACGCGTACGCAGGCTTGGCCGATATTGCCGGCGAAGAAGTCCAATACGTCGGCTTCATTCGCAGCGCGATCGCGTTCGCGATCGGAGCGGTGGAGGCCGCACTGGGCATGACCGCGGCGGTGCGCTGGGCCGAGGTCCTCGATGCCGACCCGCTGCAGCGCGTGAACGGCGTGTGTCTGCGCCGCGTGATGGCGCTGCAGCAGGGCAACCGCGAGCTGGCCGAGTCGTGCCGCAAGCGCGCGGACGTGCTGGCGGTCCAGACCTCGACACGGCAGATGTTCAAGACCCTGTTGTCCGTCGAGCTGAGCGCGCATGCCCATTCCGGCGATCTGGCAGGCGTGCGTGAATGTCGCGAGCGCATCACGGCGCTGTGCACGTCGCCCGATTCGCCTTGGAACGCGTACCGGTATCTCGCGGATGGCTTCTACGAGCGGCTGCGCGGAGATCACGCCGCTGCGCTCACGGCGTTCGAGCTCGGTCTTTCGTTTGCGACCCCGGACGAAGCACACCCGCGGCGCGCACTGATCCTCTGGCCGCGCTTGGTCGCCTCGCGCGCCGAGACCCTGATCAGGTTGGGCCGCGAGCAGGAAGCCGAAGCGTTCGTGGGTGCAGCGCTCGCGCGTTGGCACGAGCTGAAGCTCGAGCTCGGTGGTCACGAGCTCAAGCGCGCGCTCGCGCTCGCCGAAGGCAAGCTCGGCCGCTACGCGCAAGCGGGCGCGCGGCTCGATGCGCTGATCGAGGAGCAGAAGGCGTTCGGGATCGCGGGCATCAACCTCGGCGCTTCGTACGAAGCGCGCACGCGGATCGCGATCTGGGCGGGTGATGTCATCGCGGTCGAAGAGAACGGTCGGTGCACGGCGCGCGAGTATCGCCACGGTCGCAACTCACCGCTGGGCGCTCGCTACGAACGGCTGATGGAAGAAGCGCGGCTGGCGGGCATGTCCGTGCTGCCGCAGCTCTCCGCGTTCGAGACCAAGCTGAGCGGATCGCTCGGCGTTGGCGCGGCCGGGAGCGCGGCGACGCGGCGACACGTCGAGCAGCACATGAAAGACGCCACGAGCGCCGAAGAGCGAGCGCAGCGCGCGGTCCAGATGATGTGCGAGGCACGCGACGCGCGAGCGGGGCATCTGTTCCTGCGCGCGCCGGGCGGTGGCGTTCGGCTCGCCGGGTCGTTTTGCTCGCTCGGCGCGGGCAGCGCGGAGCCGCCCGACGAAGTGCTGCGCAAAGCGATGGGGGACTACTTCCAAGCTCACGCGATCGCGGACGACACGCGCACCGCGGTCTTGAGCACGAACGCTGCGCTGATGCCGGGAACGACGATGGCGTATGCACGCGACCGCGGCGTCGCGTATCTGCCGGTGCTCTTGAGCGTGTTGCACGATGGAGAGCTGATCGTCGCGGGCGTGCTCGCGCTCGAGCTCGGCGAGTCGGGGGCGAGCCCGATGAGCACGACGCCTTTGATCGAAGCGCTGGTCGCACATCTCGCGAGCTGCGGCGACGTGCCGGGGATCGACGCTGAGGAAGCGTCGTCGCTCACGCAACGGCGCTAGCTGTCCGGACACTGTCCGTCCAGCGCGACGAACGAGCACCCGGTGCAGGACCGCGAGCAAACGCTCTGGCGCACGCAGTAAGCGCGAAGTCGTCGAAAGACTAAAAGCGGCTAGCGCAGTTTTAGGGGTCGTCTTTGGCCCCGCGCTTGCTAAGCAGCGCATCCGAACCGCGATGGAGGCGCTCAAGTACATGCTCAGCGCACTGACCATCGTCAGCGCAGGCCTCGGCCTGAGCGTCGGGCTTAGCGGCTGTGCACCTCGCCCGGTCGCCAGCCATGGCGCGCCCGGCGAGTGCGGTCAGTGCCACGCGAGCGACTATCAACCCGCGCCGATCGTCGCCAGCCATCTCGCGAGCGTGGCCGAAGCTCGCTGCTCGGACTGTCATGTCGACACCGAGTGGCTGCCCGCGCTGCCGGGCGCGCACCCCGACGCGCGCTTCGCGCTCGACGCGCCGCACGATTATTCCTGCCTGCAGTGCCACGACCACTCGTCGCAAGAGCCGGCTGCGCTGAATACCAACTGCGTCGGCTGCCATGACGGCGCGCACTCGGAGCTCGCAGCGGCCGGTCGTCACCAAGACGTCGCGCAATACATCTTCGATCCGCGCTCGCCGAGCTTCTGCCGCGCCTGCCATCCGAACGGCCAAGAGAAGATCGCGCACCCCGAAGAGAAGTTCCCGATCACGACCGGCGTGCACCGCTACACCTGCTTCGATTGCCACTCGCGGCAAGCCGGTGGCTTGGCGATGGCGGAGAGCACCGATTGCGTCGGTTGCCACGCCAAGGCGCACGGCGAAGCGATCGCCGCGCAGCGCCACGTGCGCGTGTCCGAATACGAATTCGAGCCGGGTAACCCCGACTTCTGCTTGAAGTGCCATGCGCGGGGGATGCAGCCATGAGCGGCGCGCTCGTGCTCGCGGCGTTTGTCGCGATCTCGTTCTTGATCTCGCTCGTGTGGCGAGCGCGCGACGTGCACGTGTCGCGCAAGAACACCGATCTGCTCGACGCGCTCGGCTCGGACGGCGTTGCGGTCCCCGACACGATCATCCCGCGCATCGATCCGAGCTTGTGCATCGGCTCGGGCACCTGCGTGGATGCGTGCCCCGAGAAGAACGTGATCGGTTTGGTCAACGGCCGCGCGGTGCTGCTCACGCCGAGCGCGTGCGTCGGGCATGGCGAATGCGCGAATGCGTGCCCCGTGAACGCGATTCAGCTCGTGTTCGGTACGCCCGAGCACGCGGTGCACGTGCCCGAGGTCGACGACGATTGGCAGACGCGCTTGCCGGGCGTGTACATCGCGGGCGAAGCGACGGGGGTCAGCTTGATCCGCAACGCGGTGCGGATGGGCCGGCAGGTCGCGGCCTCGATCGTCGGGAGCGGTCGGCGCGGCGTCGGCGATGCGCTCGATGCGCTGATCATCGGCGCAGGACCGGCAGGCTTGAGCGCGGCGCTCGCGCTGCAGGACAGCGGGTTGCGCGTGCAGATCGTGGAGCGCGACCAGCCGCTCTCGACGCTGCGCAACTTTCCCAAGGGCAAGCGCGTGCAGACCGGCACGCTCGAGCTCGCGGGTCAACGCCGGATCAAGAGCGCTGCGCTGTCTAAAGAGCAGCTGCTCGCATTGCTCGACACGGCGGCCGCGCGCGTCTCGGTCGCAGGTAACGAGTCGGTGAGCGCGCTCGAAGCGGCGAGCGATGGCAGCTGGACGGTGCGCTCCGATCGCGCGGTGCGCGCGGCCGCGAACGTGATCGTGGCGATGGGTCGGCGCGGCTCCGCGCGCAAGCTCGAAGCCGAGGGCGCAGGCGATCCCAAGGTGCTCTACGCGCTGCGCGAGCCGGCCGTGTGCAACGGCAAGCACGTGTTCGTGGTCGGCGGCGGCAACGCGGCGATCGAGACCGTGTTCGCGGTGCTGGACCACGCACAGCCCGCTTCGCTGAGCCTTAGCTATCGCGGCGCCCGCCTGACCCGGCTGCGCCGGAGCAATGCCGCGCGCTTCGAAGCCGAGGTGCAACGCGGGCGTGTGCACGCGTTCTTCCGCACCACGGTCCAGAGCGTCGAGCCCAACGCGCTGACGTTGGCCGCGGAAAACGGCCAGGTCGCGCGGATCGAGAACGATTGGATCATCGCGCAGCTCGGCAGCAGCTCGCCGATCGCGGAGCTGTCACAACTGGGCATCCGCGTCGTCGAGAAGCGTGGGCATCGCTGATGGCAACGGTCACGCCGGGTATGCGAACAACCGCCACGCGAACAACCGCCACGCGAACAACCGACATGGGAGCAACCGAGTCCCATGCGACGGTTGTCCCAGGTGTGCCGATTGGCTCCGCGGTTCAGCATGCACGAGCCGTGAGCACGCGTAGCACCTTCTCTTTCTACGTTGCGGGGCTGCTCCTGGTTGCGGCCGGCACGCTCGCGTTGTTCGTGTACGGCTTCGACTACTACCGCCTCGATCTGACCGAGCGCGTGCACCACGCCGAGCTGCGGGATTTGAGCCCGAGCGGCCGGCTCGGGTATTTGTACGGCGTGCTCGGCAGCGCGCTGCTTGGCTTCAACTTGCTCTATCTGGTGCGACGCAAGCTGCCGCGCCTGCCGGTCGGCTCGATGCAGTCGTGGCTGAGCGCGCACGTGGTCTCGGGCCTGGCCGCGTACGCGCTGATCGTTTTTCACTCGGCGTTTCAGCAGCGCACGCTGCTCGCGAGCGGCACGTTCTGGAGCCTGACGCTGGTCGCAATCACCGGCATCGTCGGTCGCTACCTCAAGTCGCTCACGCCGATGCCCGAGC
>JAYUYY010000631.1:0-11054 GCA_043752225.1 Sandaracinaceae bacterium
TTACCCGAAGCACTGACGTTCGACGACGTTCTGCTCCTACCCGCGTACTCGGACTTCGTCCCGGGACAAGCGGACACCAGCACGCGGCTGACGCGCGAGCTCAAGGTCGCGGTGCCGATCGTGTCGAGCGCGATGGACACCGTGACTGAGTGGCGCATGGCGGTGACGCTCGCGCGCCTCGGCGGCCTGGGCATCCTGCACAAGAACATGGGTCCTGAAGAGCAGGCCCGCGAAGTCCAGAAGGTGAAGCGCGCCGAATCGGGGATGGTTTCGGACCCCGTGACGATCGAGCCGACCGCGACGCTCGAAGCGGCGATGGAAGTGATGCGTCGCCACGACGTGTCCGGGTTGCCGGTCGTGAAGGGCACCAAGCTCGTCGGCATCCTCACCAGCCGCGACGTGCGCTTCGAGACCAACCTCGCGTTGCCGGTAGAGCGCTTGATGACGCGCAAGCTCGTGACCGTGCGTCCCAACGTGACGCAAGCCGAAGCACGCGCGCTCCTGCATGAGCATCGGATCGAGAAGCTGCTCGTGGTCGACGACGGCGGCGAGCTGATCGGTCTGATTACCTTCAAGGATCTGACGCAGGCCGAGCGGCATCCGGGCGCGGTGAAGGACTCGCGCGGTCGCTTGCGCGTCGGCGCGGCCATCGGCGTAGGTCCGGATCGCGAGCTGCGCAGCGAGCTCTTGGTCGAGGCCGGCGTCGACCTGATCGTGATCGACACCGCGCATGGCCACAGCAAGAACGTGTGCGATGTCGCGCGGGCGACGAAGAAGCGCTTCCCCGACGTGCAGATCGTCGCAGGCAACGTCGCGACCGCCGACGCAACGCGCGCGCTGATCGAAGCCGGCGTCGATGCGGTCAAGGTCGGCATCGGTCCGGGATCGATCTGCACGACGCGCGTCGTGGCAGGCGTCGGCGTGCCGCAGGTCACCGCGATCGCCGAGTGCGCGAACGCGGCCAAGGAATTCGACGTCCCGATCATCGCGGACGGCGGCATCAAGTACTCCGGCGACCTGGTGAAGGCGCTGGCCGCAGGCGCCCACTGCGTGATGCTCGGCTCGTTGCTCGCGGGCACCGATGAAGCTCCGGGCGAGACGGTCTTGTTTCAGGGCCGCACGTACAAGAGCTACCGCGGCATGGGCTCGATCGGTGCGATGCGCCGCGGCTCCAAAGATCGCTACGGCCAGGCCGACATCGAGGATCTGGAAAAGCTCGTGCCGGAAGGCATCGAGGGCCGCGTGCCGCACCGCGGCGGCGCCTCGTCGGTGATCTATCAGCTCATCGGCGGCCTGCGCGCCGGCATGGGCTATACCGGCTGCCGCACGATCGAGGAGCTGCGCACCAAGACCCGCTTCATCAAGCAGTCCGCCCAGGGCCTGCGCGAGAGCCACGTCCACGACGTAGTGGTCACGCAAGAAGCTCCGAATTACGGAACGTCCCGCTAACGCGGGATTTTCTTTCATTATCGCGAGAGCGTCGCCGTTCTCCCTCCCCGCCGGCGAAGCCAAATTTACATAAGCGCGGGGCCCTCCCTTCACGAGGTTCGCTACGCTCACTTCCACGCTTGGGGGCGGGGCGGGTTCCTGGTAGATCGCCGCATGCAACGGAGTTTGGTTCTCATTCTCGATTTCGGCGCGCAGTACGCGCAGCTCATCGCTCGCCGCGTGCGCGAGCAGCACGTGTACTGCGAGATCCACCCGTGCACGCTTCCGCTCGCGCGCATCCGCGCGATGAAGCCCAATGCGATCATCCTGTCCGGTGGTCCTGCCAGCACGCTCGGGCCTGATTCGCCGACCGTCGATCCGGAGGTCTTCACGCTCGGCGTGCCGGTGCTCGGGATCTGTTACGGCATGCAGCTGATGTGTCGCCTGCTCGGCGGCAAGGTCGAGGCCGCAGAGGCGCGTGAGTACGGAACGTCCACGCTCACGGTCGACCTGCAGCAAGGCATCTTCCCGATGATCGAGCCGGGCGGCACGACGCACGTGCTGATGAGCCACGGCGATCGCGTGATCGCGCTGCCGTCCGGTTTCCGCACGCTCGCGCACTCCGACGGCTCGCCCTACGCAGCCGTCGGTGATCCGACGCGCAATTTGTACGGTGTGCAGTTCCATCCCGAGGTCGCGCACACCGAGCGCGGCGATGAGATCCTGGGAGCGTTCTTGTTCGAGGTCGCGCGCATGGCGGCCGACTGGACGCCGAGCTCCTTCATCGACGACACGGTCGCACGCGTGCGCGAGCAAGTCGGAGCCGGGCGCGCGATCTGCGCGCTCTCGGGCGGAGTGGACTCCTCGGTCGCTGCGGTGCTGGTCGCACGCGCGATCGGCGATCAGCTCACCTGCATCTTCGTCGACAACGGCCTTCTGCGAAAAGACGAAGCCGCGCAGGTCGTGCGCATGGTGCGCGATCATTTGCAGCTCAAGCTGATCCACGTCGACGCGGTGGATCTCTTTCTCGACGCGCTCAAGGGCGTCACGGACCCCGAGCAGAAGCGCAAGATCATCGGCGGCCTGTTCATCGACGTGTTCGACAAGGAAGCGAGCAAGCTCGGCAAGGTCGATTACCTCGTGCAGGGCACGCTCTATCCCGATGTGATCGAGAGCGTCTCGTTCAAGGGACCGAGCGCGGTGATCAAGACGCACCACAACGTGGGCGGCTTGCCCGAGCGCATGAAGCTCTCGCTGATCGAGCCGCTGCGCGAGCTATTCAAAGACGAGGTGCGCGAGGTCGGTGCACAGCTCGAGATGCCCAAGCGCGTGCTCTGGCGTCAACCGTTTCCCGGCCCCGGGCTCGCCATTCGCTGCGTCGGTGAGGTGACCGCGGAGAAGCTGCAAATCGTTCGCGAGGCCGATGCGATCCTGCAAGAGGAAGTTCGTGCCGCCGAGCTCTACGAAGCGCTGTGGCAATCGTTCTGCGTGATCTTGCCGGTGAAGACGGTGGGCGTGAAGGGCGACGACCGGACGTACGAGCACGTCATCGCGATCCGCGCGGTGAATTCGCGCGACGCGATGACCGCCGACTGGGCACGGTTGCCTTACGAGCTGCTCGCGCGCGCGTCTTCGCGCATCACCAACGAAGTGCGCGGTTGCGGTCGGGTGGTCTACGATATCTCGTCGAAGCCGCCCGCAACGATTGAGTGGGAATGAGCGTGGCATTGAGCGTACCAGCCGGCGCTGCACGGCGTGCACGCATGATGCTGCTGAGCAGTACGCTCGCGACGTGCCTGCTCGGCTGCGTGCGCCAGGCGCCGCCGCCGCAGCTCGCGAAGCTGCGCATCATCGCCGAGCCCGACACGACGACGGTCTACGTGGATGATCGCTACGCCGGCAGCGCGCGCGTGCTTGCCGCCAAGCCCAAGCAGCTCTCGCCCGGCACCAAGCTCGTCACGTTCAAAGCGCCCGGGTACTTCCCGCACGACGTGAAGCTCGATTTGCCTTCAGGCACGACCACCGTGCACATGAAGCTGCGCAAAGTCCCGCTTTGATCATAGGGAAAACGTGCGCCGTTTTCCCTCCCCGCCGGCAAAGCCGTCAGGGCCCCTCCCTTTCACGAGGCTCGCTTCGCTCGCTCCTCTACTGACCGAGCTCGATGCCGATGCGACGTGCCGCGTCGATCAGCTCGCCTTGCGGCGGGACGAGCTTCGGCTCTTGCAGAGCTTCCTCGAGACTCACGGTCACGATCTCGGTGCCGCGCAGCGCGACCATCTTGCCGAAGTCCGAGCTCGCGCAGGACAGCGCGGCGCGCACGCCCAGGCGTGTGCCGAGCACGCGGTCGAACGCGGAAGGTGAGCCGCCGCGCTGCAGATGCCCGAGCACGGTCACCCGGATCTCGTGCGGGATCTTCCCGTTGAGCTTGTCGGCGAGCTGCTGAGCTGCACCGCCGAGGCGCGCGAGGTGCCCGCGTTTGCCTTTGCTGATCGTGGAGCGCGCGCCGTGCTGCTCGCGCGCGCCCTCCCCGACGACGATGATGCTAAAGCTCGCGCCGTGCTCGCTGCGCCGGCGGACCGCGGTGACGATGCGCTCGAGGTCGTACGGGATCTCCGGAATCACGACCACGTCGGCGCCACCGGCAAGGCCCGCGCAGAGCGCGATCCAACCCGCATAGCGACCCATCACCTCGACCAGCATCACGCGGTCGTGCGACTCCGCAGTCGCGTGCAGCGCGTCGATCGCCCAAGTGGCGGTGCCGAGCGCGGTGTCGAAGCCAAACGTGTAGTCGGTCGCCGCGAGATCGTTGTCGATCGTCTTAGGAACGCCGATCACCGGAATGCCGCGCGCCGAAAGCGCATGCGCGTGATGCATCGTTCCGTCGCCGCCGACCAACACCAGCGCGTCGATCGCGTGCGCGGCAAGCCGCGCGATCACGTCGGCCGATACGTCCACGAGCTTCTCGCGCCCGCGCGCATCGATCGTCGGATACGCGAAAGGGTTCGCGCGATTGCTGCAGCCGAGGATGCTGCCGCCTTTGGGCAAGATGCCGCGCACCGTGTCGCGCGTCATGCGCGTCATGCGACCCGGTTGGATCAAACCTTCGAATCCATCCTCGCTCCCGAACGCTTCGATCCCGAGACCATCGCAGGTCTTCACGAACGCGCGCAGCACCGCATTGAGCCCGGGCGCATCGCCACCGCCGGTGAGAATGCAGACGCGCCGTACGCTCTGCGGACGACTCGTCTTCGACTTGACTGTCGTCGGACGCCGCACGCGTTGGGTGCGACGGGTCGTGATGCTCGGTGCTTTGGGCTGGGTGCGCGCCATGCCTCTTACGGGACCTTAGCGCGCTTGTGTTTCGCGATTGCGAGCACATTCATAGAGCGCTATCCCCGCAGCGACGGAGGCGTTGAGCGACTCCATCGCGCCCGCCATCGGGATCCGCGCCAAGTGGTCGCAGCCTTCCCGCACCAGGCGTCGCAAGCCATCGCTCTCGGAGCCGACAACCAGCACGCGGCCGGCCGCAGGGAAGGGCAGGTCAGCCAGCTCGACGGTTCCGTCGGCGGCCAAGCCCACGACCTCTAGCTCGCGCTCGCGCAGCTCGGCGAGCGTGCGCGCGAGGTTCGTAACCCGAGCGATCCGGGCCCGCTCGGTGGCACCCGCCGAGGCGCGCACGACCACCGGAGTGACCGGCGCCGCGCGATCCTTGAGCGTGATGACGCCGGCCGCCCCGAGCGCGACCGCGCTGCGCACGATCGCGCCGAAGTTGTGCGGGTCCTGGATCTGATCGAGCGCGACGAGCAGCGGCGAGGGCCCGGCGCGATCCAGCAGCTCGTCGAGCGAGCAGTACGAGTACTCGCCCGCAATCGCGATCACGCCGTGGTGGGCGCTCTGCGGCGTGAGCGCGGCGAGCTGATCGAGCTCCGCGCGCGAGCGCTCTTGAATCGCGACGTTGCGATTGCGAGCCAGCGCCGCGATCTCCGCGCCGGCATTGCCCGGCTCGAGGTAGACGACGGAGATCTGAGCCGGCGCAGCGCGTAAACCGTCGCTCACCGCGTGCGGTCCGATGAGCAAACGTTTCATAGCAATCGATCGCGCAGCGCGCGTACGAGTCAGGCGTGCGAGTCAGGCGTGAGGAGTCACGCCTTTCGGGCGATCAGATGTCGTCGAGGCCGGCCAACGGATCGTCGCTGCCGCCGCTCGGACGACTGCCACCCGATTCGCGAGCAGGCCGATCGCCGCGCGGACGCGACGGGCGATTCGGGCGCGACGAGCTGGACGGAGAGGGCGAGGCCTCGCTGCCGGCTGACGCAGCGCGTGCTGCCGCTGCCGTCTGTTCGGCGCGCGTCTTCTCTTCTTCGGCCTTGCGCTTCTCTTCGGCCAAGCGCGTCGCTTCGCGCTCTTTCACAGCGAGCTCATCGGCGATGCGCTGGCGCTCGAGCGCCTGCTCTTTCGCCAGGCGATCCTTCTCGAGCAGCTGCGCGGCTGCGCGCTCCTGAGCCGGCTGGTAGACGCCGTAATAGCCATAGCCCGCGCCGCCGAGGGCGAGCAACGCGACGGCTGCCAGCACGCCCGGGTGCACGCCCTTGCGGCGCTGCGACTCGAGCTGCTTGAGGTGCAGCTCGTGCGCGCGCGCCTTGGCCTGCTCGGCAGCCTTGGCTTGAGTCTCTGCGTCGAGGCGAATGCGAAGATCCGCTTCCTCGCGCTCGCGCACCTTGCGCTCTTCTTCTTGGCGGATGCGGCGCTCTGCATCGAGCCGGGCCTGCTCTTCGGCGTGCAGCTTGGCTTCTTCGTCGGCCTTGCGCTGCGCTTCCGCGGCTGCCTTCGCGCGAGCCTCGTCTTCGGCCTTCTTTCGCGCGTCTTCGTGCTCGGTGTTGATGCGCTCTTCCTCGAGCGCCATGAGCTCCTTCAGGTTGAACAGAACCGAAGACTCTTTCTGCTCGTTCATCACGCATCTCTCCGTGGCGGGCGACTCCGGCTCACGTGCAACGATCTACGCGCTGTTTTACCCGAACCGAGTACCCGAAACAGCGGCCGCAACATCGCGCTCAACACCGGACGAGCCGACTGCAGGCTCGTTCGGGAGCTTAGTGTTGCGCCGTAGGGGTGTCAACCGAGGCAATGCGACGCAACCCAGCTAAATTGCCGAGCATTTCGTTCGCTTGCGCGTCTTCGGCTGAGTCTGATAACAGCTTCAATCACACGCGTTCGGGTCCTAGGACAAGGCTTGTACGCTATGTGGGGATGGTGAGATGGCCGCCAACATTACAGCGCATATCACCGGAACCGTTTGGAAGATCGAAACCGCGGTCGGTCAGACGGTCGCGGTGGGCGACGTGCTCGTGATCCTCGAGTCGATGAAGATGGAGATGCCGGTCGAAGCCGAAGTCGCCGGCCGAGTCGCGAAAATCTCCTGCACCGAAGGCGAAGCCGTGCAGGAAGGCCAAGTGCTGGTGGTGCTCGAATGACGCGTTGCTTCTGAGCTACCGTGTCGGTCGAATGCGCTTCTCGTGGGCTACGTTCGCGCTGATCGCCTCGGTCGCGTGCTCGGTGCAACCGGGTGGCGCGGGCACCGACTGTGTGCGCAGCAGCGAGTGCGAGCTGGGGCTGGTGTGTATCGAAGGCATGTGCACCGACGATCTCGACGCGCTCGCCGATCCTGGCGCCGTGCCGGTCTTGCCGGATGAGGCGGGCATGGAGCCAGACGCGATGGCCGATGCGTCGCTCAACGATGCCGCAGTGGAGCCGACGCTCGACGCAGCGCTTCCAGATGCATCCGCACCGCTCACCGATGGCGGCGACTCGGCTCCGTAGCTGCGCTGCGGCTGGCTACGACTGCCGGCGCTTGCGCGCGACCAGCGCGATCACCCCGCAGGCCAGCGCTGTATTGAGCGCGAGCGCACCGGCCAGCACGCCCTTGAGCTGCGCGGCCGAGCTTGTCGCTACGCTGAAGGGGCCGACGCGCGTCACGGTTCGCGCGCGCTGCGCGAGCGCTTCGACTTGAACGATTCGGATGTCGGTCGCTGAGATGTCTCGAAGGGCGCCGGATACGAGCGCGCGAATGCTGGCTTCATCGATCGCAGCGGTGCCCGCGCGTCGCTCGATCAAGATCGATGCGCTCCATGCCGGTCGTGGAGCGTCGAGCGCCGTCGCCTCGGGAACCCCGACGTGCACACGCGCGCGCAGCGCGTTCGGCAAGCGCTCGAGCGAATGCGCGAGCTCGCCTGCGGCCGCTTGTGCGATCCGACCGCGCTCTTCGCTCGGCGTCGGCACCAGGCTCGGCTCTGGATAGAGCTCGCTGAAGCCTTGTTGCGGTGGCTCGAGCTTACCGAGCTCGCGCATCGCGCGCAGCGCTTGCGTCGCTTCGAGTCGGCTGACATGCACCTCGAAGCGACTCGAGCCGGGCATGCGCTCTTTGCTCGCGGCGATCGCGCTGTCGTCGAGTGCGAGCACGAGCGCATCCGCTTCTTGCTCGTGCAGGCCCGATCGAATCGGCGCCGTGCATGCGCCGCACAGAAACGCTGCGATCACCGCGATGCCTTCGCGCGAGCCCCTCCGCATGCGCGAAGTCGTGCCGCAAACGCGAGATCAGGTCAATTCACGTCGAACGAGTAGCGCGCGCCCATGCGTGGAGCGGGGAAGTCGGGGAACTTGATCGCCCGCACCTTGCCGCCAATGCAGCCTTTGAAACCAGGGCTTCCGGCGCTCACGCTCGCGCCGACCACTTGGCCGCTGCCGAGGATCGCGAGGTCGATGCGCACCGATTGGAGCTTGCCGCCGCGGCGCAGCTCGTCGGACACGCACGAGAAGAGCGAGTTGAGGCGCTTGTCCATCACGCCTTGAACGTCGCTGATCGTCAGCTGGCGCTCGCCGCCGCCCTTGGTCGCGTCGCCCATCTCCATCGCTTGGTTCATCGCATCTTCGTAGCTCAGCCCGCCGCCGCTGCTCGTTCCGCTGCTGCTGCTGCTGCCGCCACCGCTACGCTTGCCGCCGCCCGTGCGCCCGACGTGCTGGAGAATGCCGGCGGTGCCTTTGATCTTCACGCTGCCGCTCTCGAACATCTCGGCCAGATCGACATTGCTGCTCGCGTCGCGCTTTTTCGCGGCTTGGCGGCTCATCAAATAGCCACCGCCGACTAGCAGCACCGCGCCGAGTGATGCCGCGAAGATCATCGCCTTGGCCACATTGCCGCGCCGCTCGATCGTGGTCGACTTCGCGAGCGCCTTGGCGTGATCGGCTTCGTCTTTGCGCAGCTTGTACTGCTCGATGAACGGCTGCAGCTCGGCCCACTCCGTAAGCGGCTTGCGCTCGCCGGTGTCCATGTTGAACAGGATGTGCTGCTCGGTGAACTCGCCTTCGACGAGTAGCTTGACCAGCTCGCGCGCCGCGAAGGGTCCGTGATCGAGGCCGCCCTTGTTGATCATCCAGCGCGGCGCGTCGTTCTCGGTCAGCTTCGCCATCAGGTCGCCGAAGTCGACGCCGGCTTGTGCCGGAGTCGGACGCGACGGCTCGGGGAGCGGCGCGGGCGCACCGAGCGGCGTCATTCGCATCGCATTCGTAGCGCTGTCGCGCCGGGGATCGACGCCGGGTCGCGGCGGTGCCATCGGCATCGGCGCGGGCTCGATGCTCATGCGCACGTCGATGCCTTCCATCTCGTGCTCATGCGAAGGCGCCTGCGTGAATTCAATGATCGTTCGCGCGGGTTGCGGAAACGCTTGCCCGCGTGCTTGGGCGCTCGGCTGAGCGGGTGCTGGCGGTGCGATCGACATCGCGATGTCGACATCGACTTCGACCTCGACGCCCAGCTCGGAGGCAGGGGCCTCGGGAGCGTCTGCCGCCAGCGGCAACAGCGCCTGCACGATCTCTTGCGTCGAGCCGAAGCGTTGTGCCGGATGTCCGGCGAGGCAGCGCAGCAGCACGGCATCCAGATCGGGCGTCGCGTCGGGATGGACTTGCGAGGGCGCGACGAACGCGTCAGCCGGTGAGCGACCCGTCAGCAGGACGTAGAGCAGGCCGCCGATGCCGAAGATGTCGGCGCGATGATCGAACGCGGCGCCTGCGCGGATCTCCGGTGCGAGGAAGGCTTGGTCTTCAGCCGGCAGGATCGCGCTACGGCCGGTGCGGAGCAGCGCGAGATCGAGACCGAGCTCGGTGATCTTCACGCGACCCGACTTCGTGATCATCACGACGTTCGGGCGAATCGCGCCGTGCAACGTGGCGGGATGCAGCTCGCCGATCGCTTTGCACACGTGCGCGATCACGTTGTAGGCGCCGCGCAGGCTCATCGGTCGACCGCTGCGCGCAGCCGCCAGCTCGGAAAGCGGAGCGCCCTGTGCCCACTCGCCGGCGATGAAGAGCGAGCCGCCGTGCGTGCCCACGCCGTAGGTGCCCGCGAGCGCGCGATGCTTGGCGCGAGCGGCCGCCTTCACTTCGTCGCGTACGACTTGCACCAGCTGCGCGTCGCTCGCGAGTTGGGGATCGAGCACGCGGATCGCGATCGGCTTATTGGTCTTGTCGTCGCGCGCTAACAGGATCTCGCCGAGCGCATCGCGCTTGGCCAAGCGCTCCACGACGAACCGTCCGCCGACCGTGGCCCCTGCCGGGATCTGCCCGATTCCACTCATGTTTTCGCTACCGTAAGCGGCGCCAATCGGAGTCGACATCGCGCGCACGATACCGGAGCGCGCGCGTGTCGTTCAAGGGTGGTTGGACGTGGGTTGCACAGTCCGCGCCGGGAAGCCGGCCGTCTCGGGCGCCGCTCAGTAGCCCGGCAGAGGGGTGGGCAGCGCGTTCGGCGCCGGCATCGCGGCCGTATTCTCGGCCGGTTTGGCTGCTGTATTGGACCCTGGGGCCGGCTCTGGCAGCTTGAAGGTCAGCTCGACGGTCGCATCGATTCGCCGCGGCGCTTCTTCCACCGCAGGGCCGAGCCGCGCGTGCTCGATGCGGGTTTTCACGCAATCCAGCTCTTCTGGGGTCAGCGACGACGAGCGCGCGTACCCGCGGCTGACCGCGCCGCTCTCGAGCACGTAGGCCTCGAGCGAAATGCTGACGGTCGTCGGCAGCGGTGCGTCGGGGGCGCGAGGCTTCACGCAGCCCTCGGCGCCACCGACCGCGCGAACCAGCTCGGCGCCGTAGTCGCGCTTTTTTTCTTCCTCGGGCTTGGCTTCGGCCTTCGCGACTGGCGCGGCGGTGGGCTCCTCGAATGGCTCGGGCTCCGGCTGTTCCTCGCTCGGCGCTGTAGGCGCTTGCGGCTCATCCCTCCGATCGTTCGGTGAGTGTCCGGGCCCTCGGGGATTGGTGGGCGGGGGCTCCGGCTCGTCCGGCTCACTCCTACAGCCGGTGATCGGCAGCAGCACGAGCAGCACGAGCAGGAAGCGAGCGAGCGACGGAGCGGATCGAGCAGCGGCGCGAGCGAGCATGCGGCGAGGCTATCGCTTGGCCCGTTCGGCCGCGAGCGGCTTGTCGTTGAACACGTGGCCGTGGAGCTTCTCGACGACGTGGTCGAGCTTGTCCTTCGGCACTTCGACGAAGGTATGTCGATCGCGCACACGAATGCGCCCGACCTCGTCGCGCTCGAGCTCTCCGACTTCGCGCACGAGACGCGCGAGCTCGCCGATTCGAAC
>JAYUYY010000632.1:0-4488 GCA_043752225.1 Sandaracinaceae bacterium
CCCGCGTCGCCGAGCACGTAACAGAGCGTCGTGCGCACCGCGACCTCATCGTCGACGAGCAACACACAGCGCCCGGTCGGCACGGACTGCATCGGCGGATCGGTCGGTGCGCTCACTGGCTGCTCGCTCTGCGGTAACGCGATCGTCATCGTGGTGCCGACACCGGGCGTCGACTCGCACGAAAGCTCGCCCTGGTGATCGCGCACGATCGCAAAGCTCGTCGCAAGACCGAGCCCGGTGCCATGGCCTGCGCCTTTGGTCGTGAAGAACGGCTCGAAGGCGCGCGCGCATACGGACTCGCTCATGCCGGCGCCGTTGTCTCCGACTTCGATCACGACGCGCGACTCGCAGAGCCGTGCTCGCACGTATACGCGTCCTTTCTTGCGATCGGCCTCACGCACCGCATCGCGAGCGTTCATGAGCACGTTCACGATCACTTGTTCGAGCTGCGTGGGATTGCAGCTCACCACCGCGGGCAAGGCGCCGTGCTCGTAGTGCGTCTCGATCTCAATTTCCGGCCCGAACGCGCGACGGCAGATCCCCACCGCCGCCTCGAGGATCGGATGGATCAAGTGTGGGCGTTGCTCCGCGAGCTTGCTCTGGCCCGCGTACGTCATCAGCTGCTGCACCATCTGGGTCGCGCGGCGCGCTGCGTGCGATGCCTCCTGCACCAGTGGCGCTCGATCGGGCGGCAAGAGCTTGGTGACCAGCTCGAGCGTCGGCACGATCACCGTCAACATGTTGTTGAAGTTGTGCGCGATGCCGGCGGTGAGGCTACCGATCGCTTCGAGCTTGTGTGCTTGCCGGAGCCGTTCCTCGAGCGCGCGCCGCTTCTCTTCTGTCTCTAGCAACGCTTCGGCGCGTCGCTTGTGCGCCGTCACATCGAACGCCGCGAGGCACACGCCGATCGTTCCATCGGCCTCGTGCACGGGGACGACGAATGTCTCGTAGTCGGAGCTCTCACCGTGGGGGCCGGTGCCGCGCGACGGGTAGCTCACCGCTTGGTCCGTCTGGCGCGCGCGCTCGACACTGGCGCGTATCACCGCTTGGTCTTCCGGCGGTACGAAGTCAAAGATGCTTCGTCCGATCGTTTGCTCGGGCGTGAGGCCCGGCTGGTAGCGGTTCACGTAGCGAATCTTGAGCTCGTGATCGCCGCGAATGATGAACGCCGGCACCGCCGCGAGGACCGACTCGAGGAACGCCGCCGCATCGGTGCGCGCGAGCGCTGCGACCTCGAGCGCGCGGACCTTGATCCGCAGCTCCGCGGCTTCGGTCCGCAGATCGGCGAGCTCTTGACGCATTTGGTTGGCGTCGCTGTCGGCGGCTGCGTGACCCAGGACGTCCTCCATGACGCGCTCCTCTCCCGAGTAGCAAGTGCCGAAACTGCGCCGCTGTAACTTTGCAGCCTACGAAGGGAACACCTTTTTGCACCTGGGGCGCGACCGAAAATACCAGCGTTCATGGAAATTCCCGGGACTTCCGCGTACACCGCAACACGTGGGGGCTGTTCCAATTGTGCACACTCGGTTAAGGTTTTCTCTCACCTGACCCGCTCGCTCCGGAGGTCCCATGAAGCACCCGCACCTCGTCTCCTTTGCCGTCTACGCCTTGCTGCTGGCAGTGCCCGCAACTGGGAGTGCCCAAGCGATCGCCAAGTCGATGGGCAACTTGCGCTGGGGCATGAGCGACACCGAAGTGAAGCGAGTCGTGAAGGTGAAGATCGCCGACCAATATGAGGCGAAGCTCAAGAAGGCGAAGGGCGCCTCGAAGTCCGCGCTCGAGCGTGAGGTCGCGAGCAAGGGCAAGGCGCTCGACCAGAGCCATGTCGATTTCACCGGCAAGAGCAGCCGTTGGGACCGCACTCCGATCGCCGGCGAGTTCACCTACGGCGCCGACGAGTCGATGCTGACCGTCAACGACGGCGACTCCGACAACTACTACTTCTTCATCGACGGCCGGCTTTGGAAGTGGGTGAAGCTGTATCCAGCCTCGGCCTTCGGCGGGAAGAATTTCAACAAGTTCTCGGGCGCGATCTCGAAGCGTTTCGGCAAGGGCTACAAGAAGGAAGGCGAGCTCAACGCGGGCACGGGTAAGGAGTACACCTGGCTCGAGTTCCTCGATCGCCAAAACCGTCTGCGCGCGGTCGACCGCACGAGCGATGCGGGCGGCTACGCGTTGGTGTTCGAGGAAATGGACACCGTGCGCCAGCTCGCAACGCTGCGCCCGAACGCGCCGCGCAAGAGCAAGCCGAGCCGCAACGTGAGCGACGACGACAGCGAGGAGTCGCATTCGCCGGTCGCGACCACCAAGCAACCCGCGAACAAGCGCAGCCTGTTCGGCAGCGAGCAACAAGAAGAGACCGACTCGGACTACGAAAGCCGCAAGAAGCAAGCGCTGGCCGACAAGCGCGAGCACCAGCGTCGCTCGTTCGAGCGCGAGCAGGAAATGAAGAAGGGCAAGGCCCTCGACTCGCTTCAAGGCGTCGACGACGACGACCCGCTCTCGGGCATGAACTGACCGGCGATCGGGAACCAATCCCCAAAAAGCGAACGCAGGGAGCCTCGTGAACGGGAGGGGCGCCTCTCGTTGAAGTCGCGGCATTGCCGATGGGGAGGGAGAACGGCGCACGTTCTCCCTCTAAAAGAGCAGCGCGCCCTCGAGCGCGTGCCGAAGCGCTTGATAGCGTCGTTTTCCCGAGCACGAAAGCGAGCTACAAGCCGGGCCCATGAAGCTCCCGATCGACCTCTCGGCCTATCGTCCCGTCGCTCTCGATCCCAGCGCGCCAGAGCTCACCGGCGCGCAGCGCGAGCAGTTGACCGCGAACATCGCGTTGTGCCGCGACGCGATCGTATTCTTCACCGCGGTCGCCGAAGCGCGCGGCCTCGGCGGTCACACCGGCGGTGCGTTCGACATCGTCCCTGAGATCCTGCTCTTCGACGGCTTCGTGCACGGCAAGCAGCCGATCGTTCCGATCCGCTTCGACGAAGCCGGGCACCGCGTCGCGATCCAGTACTTGATGGCCGTGCTCGACGGGCACATGCCGGCCGAGAAGCTGCTGCACTACCGCGAAGCCGGCGCGAAGCTGCCCGGTCACCCGGAGCGCGCGCTCACGCCGGGCGTCGAGTTCTCATCCGGACGCCTCGGTCACATGTGGCCGTACGTCAACGGCGTCGCGATCGCGAACCCCGGCAAGGCCGTCTTCTTGTTCGGCTCCGATGGCTCGCAGATGGAGGGCAACGACGCAGAGGCCGCGCGGCTCGCGGTCGCGTTCGGGCTCGAAGTAAAGCTCGTGATCGATGACAACGACATCACGATCTCCGGCCCGCCTTCCGAGTACTTGAAGGGCTTCAGCGTCGCCAAAACGCTCGCCGGTCACGGCCTGACGGTCGACGACGGCAACGGCGAAGATCTCGACGCGCTCTACAAGCGCATGGCGCTCGCGCTGCGCACCAAAGGCCCCGTCGCGCTGATCAATCGCCGCAAGATGGCGCCCGGCATCGCCGGCATCGAAGGCACCTCGAAGGGCCACGACGCGATCAAGGTCTCGCTCGCAGTCGACTACTTGAAGTCGCGCGGCCGCGACGAAGCCGCTGCATATCTCGGCACGCTGAGCGCTGCGAAGCGTCCGGTCGCTTACAAAGCCGTCAGCAGCACCTGGGGCAAGAACCGCGAGGTGTTCGGCCAAGCGGTTTGCGAAGTGCTCGCGACGCAGACGCCCGAGCAGCGCCTTTCGAGCGTGCGCGCGTTCGACAACGATCTCGAAGGCTCGTGCGGCCTCGCGTTCATCAAGAAGGCGTTCCCCGAGGTCTACATCGAGGGCGGCGTGATGGAGCGCGGCAACTATTCCGCCGCTGCGGGCTTCGGCATGGAGCCCGGTCGCCAAGGCATTTTCGCGACGTTTTCGGCGTTCCTCGAGATGTTGATCAGCGAGATCACGATGGCGCGCCTCAACCAGGCCAACGTGCTCGCGCACTTCTCGCACGCGGGCATCGACGACATGGCCGACAACACGTGTCACTTCGGCCTCAACAACTTCTTCGCCGACGGCGGCATTGCTGAACACGACAGCACGCGCCTCTACTTCCCCGCCGACCAGCACCAGATGCGCGCGTGCGTGAAGAAGATCTACGGCGAGGCCGGCCTGCGCTTCGTGTTCTCGACGCGCTCGCCCGTGCCCGATCTGCTCAACGCCGAAGGCAAAGCGCTGTTCGGCGAGGGCTATACGTTCACGCCCGGCCAAGACGAAGTGATCCGCGAAGGCAAAGCTGGCTATATCGTGACGTACGGCGAGATGGTGTTCCGCTGCCTCGACGCGGTGGAGACGCTGCGCGCGAGCGGGCTCGACGTTGGGCTCATCAACAAGCCGACGCTCAACGTGATCGATGAAGCGGCGCTCGCGCGCGTGGGCAAGAGCCCGTTCGTGCTCGTGGTCGAGAGCCAAAACCGCAACACCGGTCTCGGCGCGCGTTACGGCTCATGGTTGCTCTC
>JAYUYY010000633.1:0-4465 GCA_043752225.1 Sandaracinaceae bacterium
CGTGGTTCAGCGTTGCCCGAATTGCGGCACTACCAGGGGCACGCCGGGCGAGTGCGAAGCGTGCCACGAGGCACAGGTCCGTTACTTCTGCACGAACCACACGCCGGGGCTTTGGTTGGATGCGAGCACGTGCACGAAATGCGGCGCGCGGTTCGGCGATCTGCCTCGCGCGGCCTCGGCACCCGCGCCTGCCACCCCCGTACGAACGCGATCACCCATACCTGCACGCGCGCCCGCTGCACGCGCGCCCGCTGCACGCGCGCGCGAATCGACGCCGCCTCTTCCGTACTCGCTCTCGGGTCGGCCCGAGGACGGTGCTGAGGAGGTCGGGCCGGGTGCCTCCCGAATGGCGCTGCTTCAGCAGATCTTCGAAGCCGCCGTTCGCGCGCGCTACATGCGCTCGAGAATGCCGCTTCATCGCGTGGGGCCGCGCATCGGACGAGGTGCGGGCGGCTGCCTGATGCGCGCGCTGCTCGGTCTGGTGCTTACGCTGCTCGCGCTCGCGGGTGCCGCGTTCATGTTCGGGCACGCACTGCTCTATGGGTAGTTGCTCGCGAAGACGCGCCAAAGTCAGCGCTCGGTCGCCAAGGCGTCCAGGCGCCGCCGATACGCGCTATGCGGGTAGCGAGCACGAAAAGCCGCGAGCTGGGCACGCGCCTGTGACCCGCGGCCGTCCGCGAAGAATGCTTCGATAGCGAGTGCTTCGCGCTCCTCGGTGAAGCTGCCTTGTGGAAATTCGTGGGCATGCTTCTCGAGCAGCGCGAGCGCGCGCGTCGGCTTCGCGGGAAGCGCGCGCTTCGCGCGTTGCAAGAGCGCGATCTCGTCGGCGCTACCCCGCCGTGATGCTCTCACGTGCGTATTGGGCGCGCTCGGCGCCAGAGCGGCTTTCGCCTTGGTCTTGCGCGCGTGCGCTTCGGTTGGCTCGACCGGCACTTCCGGAGCCGGCCCCGCGACTCGCGATGCGGGTATCGCAATCGGAGCGTTCACGCGCGGCAGCGCCTTGCTTTGCGCGACTCGCGACCCCTCGGAGGGCTGCGCGGGCGCAGCGGTCGGAACGCTGCGCGTTGTCGGCCACGCCCACAAGGCCAAGCCGGACACGAGCAACATGCTCAGCACGCCGACCGCCAACTTCATCGCAAGCGACGTCGTGTTCTTGCCGCCGATCACGAGGCGCGCGATCTCTGAATTGGCGCGCGCGTCCGGTGCGATGACGCCCGCGACCAAGCGCTCGAGCTGCGCGGCGCTCGGACCGTCGACGCTCGCGTCGCGCAAAGCCTCGCGCACACCCGAGGGCACGCCTTCAGCGCCGTGATCGGACCAACGCAGCAATGGCTCGTGCTTCATAGAACCTCCGCGATGTCTCGATACATTTCGGCCTGGCCGGCCGCCTCGAGCGCGTTTCGAACATGCTCGCGTGCAGAGTAGAGCCGTGAGTACGCCGAGCTCTGAGTGCAGCCGAGCGCGAGCGCGACCTCGTTCATCGGCATGCGCTCGATCTCGAACAGCACGAACGCCATGCGCTTGGGCTCGGGCACCGTTGCGAGCGCGCGCTGCAGCGCCTCGAGCGCAGCGCGACGCGCAAAGTCACGGCTTTGGGTCTCCGCGACTCCGACCTCGGGTGGTGCGTCGGTCAAGAGCTCCGGCTTACGCGAGTGCTTGCGGCGCGCATGCAGCACCACGTTACGGCACACGCCGTAGATCCATGTCTTCAGCGCCGACCTGCCCGCGAACTGCGTGAGGCTTCGGACGATCACGAGAAACACCTCTTGGCTCAGGTCTTCGAGCTGTCCCTCGGGCACGCGTTGATAGCGCAGGACGCGCCATACGAACGGCGCATGCTCGCGCACGACTTCGGCGGGGTTTAGGTCGGAGCTCATGGTTGCTGGGTGTTTGGTTCCCGGAGCGGTCCGGATTTACGAGCATCGGGCGAAGATTTTCAGAGCTCGACTCCGGCACCGAGCCACGCGACGAGGCCGAGCGCCCCGGAGGTAAAGAGATCAACGCCCTCGGTCGCGCCCGGGATTCGATACGTAAAACGCCAACGGCGCAGCGGTACGTGCAGCGCAGCGCCCAGCTCGAAAACCCAAGGTGCGGCGTCGGCGTACACCAGCTTGGTACCGACGAGGCATGCCGGATCGAGCTGGGTGTCATCGATCGCGCTGGTGAAGCCGCGCGACTGCGTGCCGCGCACGAGCAAGCTCACACCCGCACATGTGCTGAGCCTCAGCGCCCGAGCACGTAGCGGAGCCGCACATACGGCCAGCGAGAACATGCTGAGATCGAAGCGCACGGAGGCGCGACCAATGCTCGGCGATTCAAGCGTCAACATGCTCGGTACGGACCATGAGCCGCTCCCGAGCACGCTGAAGCGCCGGGCAAGATGCAGCTCGAGGCCAATGCCCAAGGCCGGCTCCACGTTCGGCAAGAGCCCGGTCGAAAGCGCGAGCTGCGCAAAGACGCCGAGCCGAGGAAACGACCCGAGCTCGAGATCGGGCTTGGAATCGGAACCAGGCGACCCGCGCTGCTCGTTCGATGCGTTCGGAGTGAGAGCGCTCGTGCTCGACACGTGCTCGCTCGCGCTCGACGTTGACCCCGGCGAGGGCTCGGCCTTCGTTGAAGATGCGGCTTGCTGCGCGCGGAGCTCGGACAAAAGCTCATCGGCCGCATCCGCGGGTGCTCCGAGTTGCTCGAGCAGCTCGGGCGGCAGACCTTCGAGCGCGGCTTCCGGGTCGATCGCCATCGCGATCACGAGCACGATCTGCGCGTTGAGCGTGCTGCAGCTTGGCTCCGAGCTGCGCAGCTCGCGCACGCCGAGCACGCTGCCTTGTCGATCGCTGACGGCGATCCGCGCATGCCACGCGGCCGAAGCTCCTTCGGATTCCCGGCTCACTTGCCCTTCGATCGCAAGCTCGGCTTGATCGGGCGTGACGAACACTGGGCCGAAGGCGTTTTGCACAATCGTCGCAAGGCCGTGGCTCGCGATGCACGATTCCGCATCAGCCTGGCGCACCCAGTTGAGCGAAAAGCGCTGCGCTGCTTGCGCGTGCGCCCCGCGCCCACCGAGCGCGAGCCCCACGAGCGTCCCCATCACCAGCAGCGCAGCGCGCATCGCGCGGGACTCTACTCCGATCTGCAAAGCGTCACGGGGCGAACGCGCCGATCCGAGTGCTGTCTGCATCCCGTGTTTCGAAGAAGACCAAGCCATCACGCGCGAGCAGGACTTTCTCTAGACCCCGCTGATCGCTGGAAAGCACCGTCTTGGTGCACGCTGCACCATCAGGACTGATGCGGTTCAACACTGTGTCCATGAGCTCATCGCCCGCCACGGCGTCCCCCGCAGGTTCGTTCGTCACGACGTACGTGTTGCCGTCGGCATCCGAGCTCGGACGGCTCGCGCTGTCGAAGAAGGCGCGGAAACCGCTCGGCGGCTTGAGGCCGATCGACCAGACCCGCTGCCCGGCACTGTCTAGCTTGAGAACCCCGGCGACCAGGGGATCCCCCTCGTGCTCGTACCGAGCCAAGAGGACCGCGCCACCGTCGTCGCTCGGCGCGAATCGAACGTCCACCCCTAGCATGGGATCCACCTCCCATAGCCAGTTTCCCTGGGCGTCGTAGACGGCGAAGCTCGTTCGCAATTGCGGCTGCTCGGGAGTCGGGCGAACAGTCCTGTTGTGACCGAATGCGAGGGTCCGCCCCTGCGCATCGCTCAACACGTGCTGCACGGACCCGTCCACCAACAGCTGCCGCACAGACGTATGAGTCAGGTTGGTCTGAACCCACGCGATGGATCGATCGGCATTGAGGCGGCCCAAGACTGCGCGGCCCTCTGCCATAGTGGCGCTCAATAGGAGCGCGTCGTCGGGCGCCACCGCAAGCGTAAGCTCCTGCACAGCCGCGACCTCGATGGGCTCGCCGACCGGCATCCCGTCGACATCGAGCTCGACGATCAAGTGGCTCGCGAACATGGTCCAGCCGCGTTCCTGATCGGCGATCATCGTGTCCAGCACGACAAAGGCATGGCCGCGACTATCGAGCGCGAGCGAGTTGACCTTCGCACTCTTCACGTCGTGCTCTTCGAACAGGGGAAGCTCGTTCTGCCAAAGGCGCTCGCCTTCGGCGCTGAAGCGCTCGGTCAGCACGCCCGCACGGGTCTGCACGTTGCTTGTGGCGTCGAAGATTTCACCAGCCAACCAGAGCGAATTGTCGGGCGCGATCTCCGCGAACGGATACCAGTTCTCTGTCACCGCGCTCCACGCAAGCTGGCGCACGGGCTGCAACGGATCGAGCGCACACGAGATGCTCGGATAGGGAACATCGAGCGCGCCCGAATCGGCAACGTCGAGAGCGCGCGGCTCCACCTCGGCGTCCCCGCAACGCGTACCTTCGCCATAGCACTGCGTGAGATCGATCTTCACGATCGCATCACCGACGGCGACATCCTTCGTAGCGCAAGCTTGCGCTGCGA
>JAYUYY010000634.1:0-4465 GCA_043752225.1 Sandaracinaceae bacterium
CGCGCGGGCGCGGGCATCTTCGCGAGCGCCTTCTCGGCATCCTCGCGCACGGCTTCGATCCTGCGCTCGAGGCGCTCGAGCGTGGATTGCGAGTCCGGCTCGAAATGCTTGAGCTGCAAGCGCACCGCATCGAGCAGCACGCGCGGCTCTTCGCGCCAGCGCGGCTCGGAGAGCTCGGCTTCGCGAACCGCGCGATGGCCGTAGCGCTCGAGCAAGCGCTCGACCGCCGCGGCGGCCGCGCCGTGCGGCAAGTCGGCGACGCTGGTCAAAGGCCCTCCGAGCAACCGATCGCGCGCGGCCGGATCGCTTGCGAACGCGCTTGCGACCGCGAGCACCTCGCGGCCCGGGCCCGCGCTGTCGACGTTTTCGATCGGCGCGAGCAAGCAGTGCTGCACGGCGGCTGCGTCGCGTCCTGCGAGCAACGCGAGCACCGAGCGCAGCGGCAGGATCGCCGCGATCATGCCGCCGTAGGCGTGCGCGAAGAGCTGCGCCGTCTGCCCCATCAAGCGCTCCACGTCCGAGAGCGTCTCGTCGAGCGCCGCACCGGGCAGGATGCGCAGGTCCAAGCGTTCGATGCGCGCGCGCTCGAACGCGAACGCGCTCTCGAACTTGGTCGCACGTTGCTCGAGCCCGACATGCGCGGTGGCAAACCGGCTCACCAGACCCGGCAAGCGCAAGAGCACGTTGCGCTGCTTGGCGAAGTCGATCAGCCGTCCGCTGTCGATGCGCGCGGGATCGTTTTCGCTGTCGCCGAGCTGCAGGAGATGGCGCGGGCGCAAGCCCGGCACTTGAGACGCGATCCGATCGAGCTCGCCGATGTTCAGGTACACGCGGCCGCGAAAGCTGCCGAGCAAGCGCACGCCCTTGGGCACCTTGCAGCCGAGCGCGGTCAGCGCCTCGCGAAAGCCGAGCTCCGCGGAATCGGAGAGCACCGACCACGTGAGCGGCGTCGCAACGCCGGGCAGCGCATCGCCCACGCTGAGATTCGACCACACCAGCGTCGACGGATCCGGCGAGAACCCGCGCTTGCTCCGCTCGCGCTTTTTTTGGTCGCGCTTTTCGCGCCGATCGCGCGAGGGCTCGATCCGCCCCGCCGAGACCGGCCGCGATTGCAGCACGTAGACCGTGTCGCCTGAGACCGCGAACTCCACGTCGCGCATCTCGCCGAAGTGCTCTTCGATCCGCCGGCCGAGCACGGTGAGCTGCGCGAGCACGTGCTCGTCGAGCGACTGCACGTTCGACTCCCAGCTCGGCACGAGCTTCTCTTCGAGCCCGCCGCGCTCGCTCTGCACGATGCGCGTGCGCTTGTCGGCGATCACGCGGTCGCGCACGAAGCCGGTGCGCTTGTCGACGCGGAACGTGTCGGGCGTGCAGCGACCATCGGTGATTTGCGTGCCGATGCCGAAGGTCGCGTGGATCACCAGCTCGTCGGCATCGCCGGTCAACGGATTGGCGGTGAACAACACGCCCGCCGCGTCCGCCGGCACCATCGCTTGGATCACGACGCCCATGCCGACGTCGTCCGCGTTTCCGACCGTTGTGGCGTAGCTCAGCGCCGCCGACGACAAGAGGCTCGCCCACGCCTTGCGCACCGCATCGAACAGCGCGGCTTCGTCGCGCACGTTGAGCGTCGTGTAGAAGAGGCCGGCGGCCGATGCTGTGGCGTGGTCCTCGAGCGTGCTCGACGAGCGCACCGCGACGCTCTCGGCCGAAGCCGCGCGCAGCAATGACAGCGTGCGCGAGAGCTCGCGCGAAAGCCCAGGCGGCGGATCGCAGGCGAGGATGCGTTCGCGCGCCAACGCGATCTGCTCTTCGCGCAGCTTGCCTTCGTTGCGACCTTCATTTCGTAAGGCAGCAAGTCCGCCTGGCAACACCGCGGCGTACACCTCGTCGGCAGCCTCGCGCGACAGCGCGTACGCGGCCGGCACCGGAAAACCGGCGCGCACCAACGCGGCAAGGCCAGCGGCCTTTCCACCGAATTGGCGCCCGAGTCGGGGCAACAGCGCATCGATGGGTCGAATCAGCATGCTCAATCGCGATCGGGCGAAAATGCCGCCCCATTTATGGAGCGACGAATGTAGACGTTCGCACTTGCGGGCGCTATGGATCGCGCCCGGTCGGCACCCCTATGGATGAGCAGGACAAACTTCCATCGGACGCGGCTATTCACCCAGTCGTTGACGACGAACGCGACAACAGCCCGCTCGACGACGATCATTTCCACGATCAGTGCGGCATCTTCGGCGTTTCGGGCTCGGCTGAGGCATCGAACCTCACGTACCTGGGCCTACACGCGCTTCAGCATCGCGGCCAAGAGAGCGCCGGCATCGCGACCTCGGACCAGGAGCGGCTGAAGGTTCACCGCGAGCTGGGCCTGGTCCGCGACGTGTTCGACGAGTCCACGCTCAAGCGGCTGACCGGCCACAAGGCGATCGGCCACGTGCGGTATTCCACCGCGGGCGAGACGCACATCAAGAACGCGCAGCCGCTCGCGGTCGACTACGAGCTCGGCTCGGTCGCGGTCGCGCACAACGGCAACTTCACCAACTACGAAGAGCTGCGCTCGCGCCTCGAGTCCGAGGGCTCGATCTTCCAGTCGACGACCGACAGCGAAGTGCTCGTGCACTTGATCGCGCGCTCGCGTCAGCTGACCGCGGTCGATCGCATCGCGGACGCGCTTCAAGAAGTGCGCGGCGCGTTCTCAGTCATGTTCCTGACTACCGATGAAGTGATCGCAGTGCGCGATCCGCACGGCTTTCGCCCGCTCTCGATGGGCCGCACCAAAGACGCGTACGTGTTCGCGTCCGAGCCGCCCGCGTTCGATTTGATCGGCGCCGAGTACCTGCGCGATATCGAGCCCGGCGAGATGGTCGTGGTCACGGACGCGGGCCTCGAGAGCCGCTTTCCGTTCCAGCCCAGCACGCGCCGCATGTGCATCTTCGAGTACATCTACTTCGCGCGGCCGGACTCGATGCTCTCGGGCATCAGCGTCTACGAAGCGCGCAAGGAGCTGGGCCGCTCGCTCGCCGCCGAGTCGCCGTGCGACGCCGACGTCGTGATCCCGGTGCCCGACAGCGGTGTGCCGGCAGCGCTCGGCTTCGCGAACGCGTCGAACATCCCGTTCGAGCTCGGCTTGATCCGCAGCCACTACGTCGGACGAACGTTCATCGAGCCGCAGAGCTCGATCCGACACTTCGGCGTGCGCTTGAAGCTCAACCCGGTGAAGGGTGCGCTGCAGGGCAAGAAGGTCGTAGTCGTCGACGACTCGATCGTGCGCGGCACCACCAGCCGCAAGATCGTGAAGATGGTGCGCGATGCAGGCGCCCGTGAGGTCCACTTGCGGATCAGCGCACCGCCGACGCGCTGGCCTTGTTTCTACGGTATCGATACGCCGTCTCGCAGCGAGCTGATCGCGAGCAACCACAGCGTCGAAGAGATCGCGCGCTACATCACGTGCGACACGCTCGGCTACCTGAGCATGGAAGGCATGCACCGCGCGATCGGCGGTCGCGGGTATTGCGATGCCTGCTTCAGCGGAAACTACCCGGTGCCGTTTTCGCAGCCCGGTCACAGCCGCCGTCAGCTCACCTTAATTGGCGTATGAGCGCGACCGTGGGCCCGATCGACGACAGCGAGCCCGGCTGGGACGACGCGCAAGAAGGCGCGGAGCTGATCTCCGAGGGCAACCCGGAGGAAGCCGTGCGCGTGCTCTCGATCCTGATGGCAGCGCAGCCGCGCAACGAGTACGCGTACTTCTTCTACGGCGCCGCTTGCTACGAGCTGGAGCGCTACGATCAAGCGCTGGCCGCGTACGTCAAAGCGCTCGCGCTCAAGCCGGGCTACGTCGGCGCGATGATCAACGCCGGCCACTCGCTGCGCATGCTCGGGCGCAACGCGCAGGCGATCCGCATGGGCAAGGAAGTGCTCGTGCGCGACAAGAACGACGGCGACGCGCTGTTCCTGCTTGGCGCCTCGCACTTCGCGCTCGACGATCAAGCCGTGGCGCGCGACTACCTGACGCGCTTTCTCGACACACGTCCCGAAGCGGAGGTTGCGGCCGAAGCGCGCGGCATGCTGCAAGTGCTGGAGGGCAACATCGTGCCCGCAGTCTCGGATGACGATCCGAGCTGATTGAAAGGCCTCCGTGGCTCGTGGCTAGCTCCAGTCGCTTCGATCGCGCCGCGCTTCTGCGCACGCAGCTGCCCGAGCTCGAGGCGCGGCTGAACGACGATCGCAGCTGGGTCTTGCCGATGTGGCGCGACCAAACGCTGGTGCGCGCTGCAGGTCGCGAGCTCGGCCTTTTGCCGATGCAGGCGGGCCGCGCGCTGCTCGAAGAGCGCTTCGAGCTGGTGTTCCTCGGCTTGCTCGACGAGCAGGCGGTGTTCGCGATCGACATGAGCGACGCGCCCGAGCCGCTGCATCATCCCGCGATCAGCAGCGACCAGCAGCGCGCAGAGCTCGCCGA
>JAYUYY010000635.1:0-4460 GCA_043752225.1 Sandaracinaceae bacterium
GTCCATCGAGTCGAGGCCCAAGTCATCGATGTCGAGGCGTTTGAGCGCATCCGCAGCCGCCGCGCGATCGATCGCGTTCTTGCCGTCGACGGTCGCGAAATCGCGCGCGCGGCGTAGCAAGCGGTTCGCGATGCGCGGTGTGCCGCGAGCGCGGCGCGCGATCTCGAACGCCGCGGCGTCGTCGATCGCGATGCTCATCAACCGCGCGCTGCGCTTCACCACCAGCTGCAGCTCGTCCGCGGGGTAATAGTCCAGCCGCTCGACGATGCCGAAGCGCGACAGCATCGGATTGGTGAGCAAGCCGGTACGCGTGGTCGCGCCGATCAACGTGAACGGATTGAGCGGAAGCTGCAGCGTCGCCGCGTACGGCCCATCGCCTTGCACGATGTCGATGCGAAAATCTTCAACCGCCGTGTAGAGGTTCTCCTCCACCACAGGCGAGAGCCGGTGGATCTCGTCGATGAACAGCACATCGCCGCGCTCCATGCGCGTGAGCAGCGCTGCCAGCTGGCCTTTGTGCTCGACCGCCGGGCCGTGCGCGGTCATCACGTTGGTGCCGAGCTCGTTGCCCAAGATGTACGCGATGGTCGTTTTGCCCAAGCCGGGCGGCCCGCACAACAGCACGTGATCGAGTGGCTCCTTGCGCAGCTTCGCGGCCTCGACGTACACGCGCAGGTTGTCGGTGACCTTGCGCTGACCGATTAGCTCCGAGAATCGAGTCGGGCGCAGCGCGCGATCGAAGTCGCGCTCTTGCACGGCTTGCTCGCCATCGAGCAGGCGCTCTTCGGTCACGAGCGCGCCGAGGCTCGCGGGCGTGACCGGCCCATCTACTGTTTCGGTCTTGGTGCTTTTCTTGACCATCTTATACTTAGAGGCGTGCGTGCTTAGAGCTTATCGATTGCCCAGCGTGCCGAGCGCGAGGCGCACCACGGTCTCGAGCGGGCGGTCTTCGTCTTTGTTCGCGATCTTCGCGACTGCCATCTCGGCTTGGCCGCGGTTGAAGCCGAGGTTCACCAGCGCACCGACCGCTTCACCTGCGCGCGTGGTCGGCGGCAACGCGGGCACGCTCGGCTTGCTGCCAGCGATGATCGCTTCCGCGGCGCCGAGCGCGTCGATCCGATCGCGCAGCTCGAGCACCAAGCGCTCGACGATCTTCTTGCCCACGCCCGAGATCGCCGACAAGCGCTTCTTGTCCTGCGTCGCGATCACCGTGCGCAGCTCGATCGCGGAGAGCTCGGAGAGCACCGACATCGCGAGCTTCGGGCCGACGCCCGAGACGCTGAGCAGCAAGCGAAACGCGACGCGATCCGCTGCGGTCTCGAAGCCATAGAGCACGATCGCGTCTTCGCGCACGTGCGTGTGGACCTGCACCGTCGCGAGCAAAGGCGGCGCCGCCAAGCGGCCCACCGATCGCATCGGCAAGACCACCTCGTAGCCGACGCCTGCCACGTCGAGCACGCAGATGCCGTCGAAGCCTCGCTCCACCAATAAGCCGCTGAGCCGCCCGATCACGCGGCGACACTACAACAAAAGCTGAACGCGCGGGCAGGAGTTAGCGCCCGCGATCCGTATCGTTTCGCGTGTCTCATCCGTGATCAGCGGCGGCGTGTCGGCTTGAGCAGCGCGAGCCGCGCCGTGGTTTGAGCCGACGTGGCGCCCGCGAGCAGCATCGCGTTGGCGTGGGTGATCGCGATCGCGAGCGCATCGGTCGCATCGATCCCTGGCAGCTCGCGCAGCCCGAGCATCGCGCTCACGATCCGCGCGAGCTGTTCCTTGGGCGCTTGGCCGCTGCCCGCGATCGACCGCTTCACCAGCGCCGGCGCATACGCGGTCACGATCAAGTCGGCTTGAGCGCCCGCCAGCAACACCACGCCGCGCGCTTGGCCGAGCACCAGCGCCGACTTCACGTGCTTCGAGAACACGTCCTCGACCGCCATGCAGGTCGGCTTGTGCACCGCGATCACTTCGCACAGCTGCGTATGGATCACGTGCAAGCGCGCTTCGAGCGGCGCGCCCTCCTTCGCATGGATCACGCCTGCTGCAATGCCCCGCAAGCGCGAGCCCTCGCGGCGCACGATCCCCCAACCGGTGCGTATCGTCCCGGGATCAACGCCGAGGATGATCACGATTGCGACATCGGCATCACGACTTCGAGAGCTCTTCGAGCGCCTCTTCGGACAGCTCGAAGTCGTAGTAGACCTTCTGCACGTCGTCGTGGTCTTCGAGCTGTTGCGCGAGGTTCACGAGCACCTGAGCATCGCGCCCGGACACGATCTTCTTGGTCTTGGGCACCATCGCGAGGCCCGCTGATTTCACCTTCAGCTTGGCTTCCTCGACTGCGCTGCGCACGGTCTCGAGCGCGGCCTTCTCGCACTTCACGAGCCACACGTCGCCCGCGTCCTCGACGTCTTCGGCGCCCGCACCGACCGCAGCCTCGAACACTTGCTCTTCGCTCACGCCTTCGCGCTCGACCGCGATCACGCCCTTCTGATCGAAGGCCCAACCCGCGGTCCCGTTCACGCTCTGCTGGCCGTTGTTGCGCTCGAAGAGCTTGCGCAGCTCGGGATTGGTGCGGTTTCGGTTGTCGGTCAGGCACTCGATCATGAAGAGCGCGCCGCTCGGGCCGACACCCTCATAGGTGATCTCTTCGTAGTTGATGCCCTCGAGCTCGCCGGTGCCTTTCTTGATCGCGCGCGTGATGTTGTCGGCCGGCATGTTGTTGCCGCGCCCATCGAGCACCGCGCGCCGCAAGCGCGAGTTGGCGTTTTGATCGCCGCCGCCAAGCCGCGCTGCGACCGTGATTTCCTTGATCAGCTTCGTCCACAGCTGGCCGCGCTTGGCGTCGGCTGCACCCTTGGTGCGCTTGATGGTGGACCACCGCGAATGCCCGCTCATGCGATTGACCTCGTGCTTGCGTGTGCTTCGCGACCCGCCGGCAGCGAGCCGCGCGGCGGTCGAGCCTACGCCACCCGGGTGCTGTCTGCTAGAACGGTGGCTCCTTGGATTTACGGGAAATGCCAGCGCGCGCGCTTGTGGAAGACTGCGCGGAAGACTGCGGCTCTGCTGCACGCCATCCGTGGGAAATCGCGCGCGCAGCGTTCTTCGTGCGGCTGTTCTGCAAGCAACTCGTGAGTGGATCATCCGCGAGTCCCCCAGTGCACGTGCTCGACGTCGGCGCAGGCGATGGCTTCTTCGCGCGCCAGCTGATCGCGGCCCTGCCCGCTGGCAGCTCGGTGCGCTGCTTGGACTCGGGCTACTCGGACGAGCTGCTCGTGCAGTTGCAAGCGCGTGCACCCGCAGGCCTGTCATTTTCACGCGCGCGTTGGGAGCAGCGCTTCGATGCGGTGATCATGCTCGACGTGCTCGAGCACGTGATCGACGACCATGGGTTCTTGCGCGCGATCGTCTCGCAGAGCTTGCGACCTGGTGGCAGCGCGATCCTCAGCATGCCCGCGCATCCGCTGCTCTATAGCCAGCACGATCTCGATCTCGGCCATCACCGCCGCTATACGCAGCGCGCGCTGCGCGAGCTGGTTGCGAATGCTGGCCTGTCGATCGAGCAGCAGGGCGGGCTCTTCACTAGCTTGCTGCTCGCGCGCAGCGTGCAGAAGGGGCTCGAGCTCGCGCGCGGTGTGCGCTCGATGCCGGCGCCTGCCGGGCTCGCCGCGCAAATCGCGACGGGTGTCGGCGATTGGCAGGGCGGTCCTATGCTGAGCGCCGTGCTCTGCACGGGGTTGAGCGTCGATGCGGCGGCCTGTGCGCTCGCTGCGCGCTTACGTATTCCGCTGCCTGGCTTGAGCCTTTGGGCGATCGCGCGCATGCCTTGAAACGAAACCTCAGGCACACCACCATGCCGGACGCTCGCGCGCCGTACACCATTGCCCGCTCCGAGGTCGTTACGAAATGATCACGCTCGACAAGCAAGACAACGTCTTCATCTTGCGCCTGCAGGATAACGAGAACCGCTTCAACTTCGACTCGCTCGCGCGCATCCACGAGATGCTCGACAAGGTCGAAGCGGCGCCCGATCCGATCGCGCTCGTGACCGTGGGCGAAGGCAAGTTCTACTCGAACGGGCTCGACCTCGATTGGATGAGCAAGTCCGGCACCGACCAAGCATTCGAGAACGTGCGCCGCGTGCACGTGCTGCTCGCGCGCATGCTGGCGTTTCCGTGCGTCACCGTCGCCGCGATCAACGGCCACGCGTTCGCAGCCGGCGCGATGTTCGCGCTCACCCATGACTATCGAATCATGCGCAGCGATCGCGGGTATTTCTGCTTGCCCGAGGTCGACCTGGGCATGACCTTCACGCCGCCGATGGAGTCGCTGATCACCGCGCGCATGTCGAAGGCCGCCGCGCACGAGTCGATGATCACCGGCCGCCGCTACACCTCGGCCGAAGCCGTGGCCGCGTCGATCGCGCACAAGAGCGTCGCCGATGCCGAGGTGTTGCCGACCTC
>JAYUYY010000636.1:0-4452 GCA_043752225.1 Sandaracinaceae bacterium
TGCGCTTGCTCGCACGGGTTGGCAGCAGCGTCCTGCTCGGTGGCGGTGTTGGAGGCAAGCTCGATTTCAGCTCTTCCGATGGCATCGCGCCGTCGGGTCGCCGCGGCTCGGCGCGCGAGATGTTGCCGGCGCTGCTCGTGAGCCTCGATGCGGAGCTGCTGATCACCTCGCAGATCGGCGCGCGCTTCGTGTTGGGTCTGACGCAGCGCACGAGTCGCCAGCTCTTACTCGTCGAAGGCACCGAGATCGCCGACACCGGCCGCACGCTGCCGTTCGCGCGGCTCTCGATGGCGCTGCATTTTTGATCGCGTTCTACGCGACGCGCTCAGGAGATCTTTTCGACGGTCATCGCGCGCGGGCCTTGCGGTGTTTGCACGCTGACCTCATCGCCTTCGTACGCGCCGATCAGCGCACGACCGATCGGCGCTTCGGGCGTGACGGTCGAGATGATCGTGCCCGCGAGCTCGAGCCGCAGGCCACCGCCGCCGGGCACGATGAAGTAGTGGTTGCGAGCACCATTCGTGCCCGCTTCGAGCGTCACCAATGCGAGCAGCGCTGCGGGTGAATCGGCGCTGAAGACACGCGGCTTAGCGATCGCGAGCGCGGCGACTGCGGTCTCGAGCGTCACGACGCGCTCGGCCAGCCCGCGCGCGAGGTATGTGGCTTCGAGCGCGCGCGTGTCTTTATCGTTCTCGGGTTTGGCTTCTTCGTGCGTCGCGCCGCGCATGGTCTCGCGCTGGGCCGCGGTCGCGCGCGCGAGATCTTCGGCGACGCGCGCGCGCAGCAGCTCGAGCAGCTCGGCTTTGTCGAATGTGGGATCGGCAGGCATCGCGCTGCGGAGCTTACACAAACCATCGCGTGAAGCGCGTGCTTGCAAGCGCGTGCTTTGCGATGCGCGCGAGCACGCGCTCGTTTGCACGCGCGCAACGCCACAAGCGGGCAAAGGCTCGGTCGATTCGCTGCTACACGGGGGCATGGTCCTTCGACCGCTTCGCATCGCGTTCTGCATCGCGCTCTGTTTGGGAATGGGCGTCGGTTGTTCCGCTGCACCGGAGACGAATCGACGAGAGCTCCCGAGCGCAGGCGCCGGGACTGCGGGCATGGCGGTAGCCGGTGCGATGAGCGGTGTGAGCGGCAGTGCCGGCGACAGCGGTGCGAGTGGGATTGGCGGTGCGGCGGGTGTCGGCGGCGCGGGCGTCGGAGGCGTTGGCGGTGCTCTGGTGCCGGGTGCGGGCACGGGCGGGCTGGTCGCTCGCATCGAGGACACCGCAGCGCTTACGGTCGAGATCGTCACGGTGCGCTGCGCGGGCGAATGCGTCGACGTGATCGCGGTCGCAGAGGGCGGACGGCCCGACTATCGGTTCACTTGGGAAGACGGTTCCACAAACGCGACGCGCACGCTGTGCCCGAGCGCGGATGCCAGCTTCAACGTCACGGTCACGGATACCGAGGTGATCGACAGCGAGTTTTCGCGACCCGCGCAGACGGCTGAAGCGCGCGTATCCGCCGACGTGCTCGATTGCGCGAGCAACCCCGAGCCGGGCGCGGGCTCCGAGTGCAGCGACGACAGCGAGTGCGCGGGCGGTCAGGTTTGCTACGAGGGCACGTGCGTCGGCGACGGCGGCTTGCGTTTTTCGCTCTCGTGGCACGTCGATACCGACTTCGATCTCTACGTGCGGACTCCGTCGGGCGCGCTGATCTTTTTCGGCGACCTAAGCCTCGATGGCGGCACGCTCGACGTCGATGATTGCGTCGGCACGTGCCGGCGACCTGGCGGCCCACACGTCGAGAACATTTTCTTCCCGACGAATCCTCCGCGCGGCACGTACCAGTACTGGGTCTCCAATCCCGGCCTCTTTCAAGCTGGCGATTTCGCGATCGAGGTGAGCGCGGAGGGCGTCGTGCAGGCGACTCAAAACGGCAGCATCGCGGCCTTGGTCGGCGAGTCCTCGCACTACACGTTCGTGCTCTAGACGGTCGGTCAGCGGCTGAACGCAATGCGCACGGTATGCGAGCTGCCTTCGGGGCCGGTGAACAACGGCATGCGCGGCGCGCGCATCAAAGTGCCCGTCGCGCAAGCGAGCACGCCGCTTAGCTGCGGCGGCAAGCTCTTCACGTCTGCGTCGGGGCGCGCGTTCGGGTGCATCGTGATCGCGATCACCACGGTGCCCGCGGCCTGCTCGTTCTTCGCGCGCTCGGCGGCGTAGCAGCTCTCGATCGTCGCGTAGGTGCGATCGAGCCAGGGCTGCATGCGCGTATCGGCGTCGAGCAAGGCCTGCATCCCCTTCGGCACGTCGGTCTGCATGTGCTTGGTTTGCGGCACGCGCACGCGCGCGGACGGCGCGCTCGGTTGTGTTGTCGGAGTTGGAGGTGGAGCTGGAGCTGGCGTTGGGGTCGGAGCAGGCGTTGGAGCTGCCGGCTGCGTCGGAGCTGGCGCGGGTTTGGTCGTGGCGCGCGGCGTCCGCGTTGAAGGCTTGAGCTGCGCAGGGTCGGCCGCTGCGGGCGCAAGCTCAGGCGCTGCGGGCGCAAGCTCAGGCGTCGGTAGCGCCGGCGCAACTTCGCCTTGAGGTGCCGGAACAGGTGCTTCGGGCGGCGCGATCGGCGGCGGCTGAAGCGGATTCGATGGCGGCGGCGTGCAGCTCGCAGAGATTCCGAAGATCGCGAATGCGATCGCGCGACGCGAACGAAGCAAAGCTGGAGTCGACATGCGCGGGAGCATAGCGCGGGGCGGTAACGAGCACTTTGCGCAACGGTTCTGCGCGGCGCTGCCCACTCTAGCTCGCATGAACAAGTCTGCGGTGTGGATGATGGCGTGCGCGATCGCGCTGGGATGCGCGGGCAGCGAGCCCGATGACTCGTGCGGAAACGTTGCGGGAAGCGCAGGCGTAGCCGGCTCGATGAACGCGGGAACAACCGCGCCGCCGCTTGCGGGCGCATCGGGTACGAGCGCGGGAAATGTTGGCAGCGGCGGAGCGATGCCGGATGCGGCTGCGCCTTCCGATGCGGCTGCGCCCGCGGACAGCAGCACCGCGTTGGACGCGGCGGTGCAAAGCGATGCGGCGAGCGATTCGGGCGAGCCGGATGCAACGCGCGAAGGCTGGGCGCTGACCTTTCGCGATGAGTTCGACGAGCCCGCGGGCACGGGCGTCGACACCGCGAAGTGGACGCCCGTGAACAAGGGCGATGGCTTCGGCAACAACGAGCTGCAGTTCTATACCGACCGCACCGACAACGCGCGTACCGACGGCGATGGCTCGTTGATCATCGAGGTGCGCGAAGAGTCCTATATGGGGCGCGAGTACACGTCCGCGCGTCTCGAGAGCATCGACACATTCGTGCAGACGTACGGCCGCTTCGAGATCCGCGCGAAGCTGCCGTTCGGCCAAGGCATCTGGCCGGCGTTCTGGTTGCTCGGCAACGACATCGGCGAGGTCAGCTGGCCGGCTTGCGGTGAGATCGACATCATGGAGCACGTCGGCCGCACGCCCTCGACGAACTACGGCAGCCTGCATGGCCCCGGCTATTCAGGCGGCAATCCACTGTCGGAGCAGTACATGCTGGAGAACGGCGCGCGCTTCGCCGACGACTTCCATGAGTACGCAGTGGAGTGGGAGCCCGACGTCGTGCGCTGGTATGTCGACGAAAACCTATATGAGACGCGTACGCCGGCGGATGTCCCGCAGGGCGGCGAATGGGTCTACGACCACCCGTTCTTCATGATTCTCAACGTCGCGGTGGGCGGCGCGTTTCCCGGCTCACCCGACGACACGACCACGTTTCCGCAGCGCTTGCTGGTCGACTACGTGCGCGTGTACGAGCGCGACATGTAGAACGACTACGGGGCCACCGTAGACGGTACGCTCAGTAGCGGGTCGCTTGACGTTCACGGGTTACGGCACTCTGGACGAGATGCGTGCGCCGGGGGAGTGACGCCACTGGCATCCCGGCGGTTTTGCGTTCCAGAGCGGCCTCGTTCGGCATTGCGCGTGCCAGGTCGGGGCGTACATGACTCGATGCTGGGAGAAATTTCGTATGGCCGAGCAATCGAATTCCAATACCTCAAACGTCGGTGCCCAAACCCAGCCTCTGATGCGGCGCATCGTCGTAGGCATGGACCTCACGCGGACGAGCGATCACGCGTTGCGCCAAGCCGCGCAGATCGCGCAGGCATTTCCCTCGAGTGAGCTGCACATCGCGTACGTGCTCGAGGCCAAGGGCGATATCCATAACGCCGACAAGCTCGACGCGCTCTCGAGTGAGCTGCAGAGCAAGCTGGTCGAGCTGCGCGAGCGCGTCGAGTACGTGTGCAGGCCCGAGCCCGGCGAGAGCTCGCTGAGCCAAGAGATGGTCTTTCACGTGCGCATCGGCGCGCCGGCCGAAGCGCTGCACCAGGTCGCGATCGACGTCGACGCCGACATGCTGGTGGTCGGCACGCATGGCCGACGCGGGGTC
>JAYUYY010000637.1:0-4447 GCA_043752225.1 Sandaracinaceae bacterium
CAGCGCTGCACGGCGACCTCGCGCTTGGTGGTGACGCGCGCGGTAGCGGAGCCGCTGGTCGCTCGCATCGCCGAGATCGCGCGCGGCCTGCGTGTCGGCTACGTGCTCGACGACCACGTGTTCATGGGCCCTGTGATCTCCGAGGGCGCGCGCGACAACCTGCTCGCCGCGCAAGCGCGCGCGCTCGCCGCGGGCTTCGAGCCGGTCGTTTCGGGCGGCGCGCTGGAGGTCGCCGGGCACCCCGGTTTTTACGCCGCGCCTGCGATCGCCCGCGCGCCGAGCAGCGATCTGGAAGCACCCGGCTATTCCGATCACGAGCTGTTCGGCCCGGACCTCGCGATCTACGTCGCGCGCGACGAGAGCGAAGCGCTCGAGGTCGCCGGTCGCACCCGCTACGGGCTCACCGCCAGCGTGTTCACCGCCTCGAGCGAGGCCTTCGAGCGGGCGGTGGATGCGCTGCGCGTGGGCCTCATCTCGTGGAACCGCCCGACCGCAGGCGCGAGCGGCCGATTGCCCTTTGGCGGGGCTAAAGAGAGTGGAAACCATCGCCCGGCCGGCATCTTGATGGGCCAGTCCTGCACCCAGCCGATGAGCGTCCTGCTGGCCCCAAAGCTGGCGTCCGGCGGCCCCGAGCCGCTGCCGACGTGGCCTGGAATGGGACTTAACGGCTGAGCGCGCACGCTAAGCCAAGTGCGCGAAATCGCTACGCGTTGGCGCGTGATTCGGGGCTTGTTGGCGCCGTTGGGTAACGTCGCGGCGGCCGAAGTACGAATTGCGACATTTTATTCGGGTTCGAACCGAAAATCCGAAGAGGCTTGGTCGACCCATGCGCAAAAGGTGGTCAGCGACTCGCGCTCACCACCCCCTACTGGCCACAGCGTCTTGATCCGCTGAGCCGCCGCCCAAGAAGGACTTCCCCATGCGCGCCATCCCGACCACGGCTCCCCGCCGCCGCCCCCGCCAAGCCCGCGCTCAAGCCACGGTCGACGCGATCGTCAAGGCGACCGCGCGCGTGTTGGTCGACGAGGGCTACGACCGCGCGAGCACCAACCGCGTCGCGCTCGCAGCGGGCGTGAGCATCGGTTCGCTCTACCAATACTTCCCGAGCAAGGAAGCTCTCGTCGCGGCGTTGGTCGAAGACCACATCGCGAAGATGCAGACCGCGCTCTCGACCAGCCTCTCGGGCCCCGGTGGCACCACGCTCGAGAGTCGCGCCCGCCAGCTCGTGCGCGGCGTCATCACCGCCTACCGCGTCGATGCGCAGCTCGACCACGTGCTCTGCCAAGAAGTGCCGAAGGTCGGCGAGCTCGCGCGCGTGTACGGCTTCGAGCAGTACCTGGCCGAGCGCTGCCGTGCGCACCTTTTCATCGACACGGGCGTGCGCCAGATCGATGTCGAGCGCGCGGTGTTTTTGCTGATCAATGCCGTGCCCGGCGTGATCCGCGCAGCGGTGCGTGAAGACGCGCGCTGCGAGAACGACGAGCGGCTCGCCGACGAGCTCACCGACATGATCGTGCGTTACCTGAAGGCGCAGCCTGCCTCCTAGAGGGTCGCTCGCACCGTGAGCAAGCATCGCTCGCATCACGAACGGGTCGCGTGTCTGAAGGCACGTGGCCCGTTTCGCTTAAATCCGGCGCGCTACAGCCTGATCGCGCCGACCGTCAGCGCGGCGAACAGCTCGGCATCGATCGGCACGTACGCATCGCGCTGCGGGTGACGCAGATACAGCGGCTCGTTCACCAGGCTCGGGTCGAAGCCCTGCTCTTGCAGGTCTTTCTTCTTCAGCTTGAAGGTCGCGGTCGTGTCGAGATGCGGCGAGATGCGCACGAACAGCGGCCGCGCATACGCCGGAAGCTGGCTATCGACCTGTGTCTTGAACGCGCTTGGATCGAACGGCGCGCCATTGCTCATGACCACCGCCACCATGCCCGCGCGGCCGTCGGCATTCGGCACGCTCACGCCGTACGCGTTCACTTCGGCGACGCCTGGCAAGCTCGAGAGCGCTTCTTGAACCTCGGTGGTCGAGACGTTCTCGCCCTTCCAGCGAAAGGTGTCACCGATGCGATCGGTGAAGAACAAACGGCGCACGCGATCGCGGCGCAACAGATCGCCGGTGTTGAAGTACGCGTCGCCGGGCGCGAACAGGCCGCGAAGGATTTTCTGCTCGGTGGCTTTCGAGTCGCGATAGCCATCGAACGCGGCCTTCTCGCTGATCCTGCCGACCAAGATGCCGGGCTCACCGACGCGCGCGCGGATCGCGTAGCCGCGCGCGTCGCGCACCAAGCTCTGGGTGGCTTCATCCCAGCGCGCGAGCGTCATGTTGGGCGCGAGCCAACCGACCGAGCCCGGCGATCCGGTCCCGTTGAGGGTGACGCAGTTGCCCTCGGTCGCCGCGTAGAACTCCGCGATGCGCTCGATCCCGAAGCGCTTCTGAAACGCTCGCCAGATATCGGGGCGCAACCCGTTGCCGGTCATCGAGCGGACCTCGTGCTCGCGATCGCGCGGCGAAGGCTCGCTGTTCATCAAGTAGCGGCACAGCTCGCCGATGTAGATGATCTGCGTTGCGCGGTGCTTGCGCACGTCGTCCCAAAAGCGTGTGCGCGAGAACTTGCGAGCGAGCGCGAGCGTGACGCCCGCGGTGACCACGCTGCCGGAAGCGAGCGCCAGCGCGTTGCTGTGATAGAGCGGCAGGCAGCAGTACATCACGTCGCCCGCGCGGTAGCGCAGCGCCATCGATGCCCACACCGCGCCCGCGCGATACAGCCGGTGATGACGGATCAACGCCGCCTTCGGCAAGCCAGTCGTGCCGCTCGTGTAGATGTACGCCGCGAGGTCTTTGAGCTTCGGTCGAAGCGATCGATCCGGGCTGCCAGCGCTCGCTCCGCGCAGCAGCTCGCCGAAATCGCGCGTGTCGGTCGGGAGCTGTTCGCCCGGCGCGAGGTCGACGAATGCACCGAGGAAGCCCTCCCCATCGAGCAGCGGCAACACGCTCGCGACTGCCGGCCACGTTTCGCTGCCGACGACCGCCGCCTTCGGCTCGCAGATCCGCAGCGCGTGGGCGAGCGCCTGCCCGCTCAGGTTCGTGTTGATGAGGCTCGCGACCGCGCCGATCCGATGCAGCCCGTAGAAGTGCCACAAGAAGGACGGCCGATTTTCGAGCACGATCGCGACCGTGTCGCCCGGCCCGACGCCCAACGCGCGGTATGCGTTCGCGTGGCGATTGATCGCCGCGTTCGCCTCGCCGTAGGTGAGCGCCTCGTTCTCGAAGCGCAAGAATACGACGTCCGGCTTTGCAATCGCGTGCAGCTCGAGCTGCGAAGCGATCGTCTCGCGCGACTCCAGATCGTAGAACAGCGTGCCGCGGATGAAGAGCGGGATATTTCGAAGCACATCGAGCATGTAACAACGACAAGCTTAGCCAGAACGCGCCGCGCTCACGAACAAACTTCTCACGCGCGGCCACGTCTGCGCGAACGCCACACCGAAGCGCTGGCCGCGAGCAGCTTAGGCCCTGTAATGGGGGACCCAGCCTGAAGAGTCTTTGAACAACCGCACGCAGTGAATTGCCTTGCGCTCGGTGAGCAGGAACCGGTGGTGGCGGTTCGCCGGCACGACGATCAAATCGCCGCGCTCGACCAGCACACGCATCCAACGATCATCGCGTGAGCGGATGTCGAAGATGCCCTCACCTTCGAGCACGAAGCGCACTTCGTCGTCGTCGTGAAAATGCTCGTCCACGAACTTCGCGCAGATCGTATCGAGGTTCGGAGTCGCCGGGCTGAGCTTTACCTCGTCCTCTTGGACGTAGCCGCGCTGTTGTTTGAGCGCGTCGACCGGAGCGCGGTACTCCCCGGCATCCGTGTCGAGCCGTGCGTAGTAGACATCGTTGGCGAGCAGCTCGTCGACGCCGAGCGATTGGTCTCGATCCAGCCAGTGCGCTTTCATCGTTTTCCTCCCGCTTCTACCGCACGGACCGGCGTTGCCGCCCGTGCCAGCTCCGCAGCCTTCTGCGCTTCGGTCGCTTCACCGCGACTCGCGTCGAAGCCGAGCGCGCGCATGCGCACCGCTGCCTCGAAGAGATAGTGGTAACACTCGGCCTGGGTCTTCGCGTGCGACCAGTCGCGGCCCCAGATGTACACGCCGTGGCGTCGCACGAGCACCGCATGCGAGCGCGGGTTTTGCTCGATCGCGAGCGCCATTCGATCGGCCAAGTCGCACTCGCGCGCGGTGTTGTCGATGATCGGCACGTGCACGCGGTCGTAGTAACCGTGGCCGTGCAGGCCCTTCATCATCTCGATCTCGGTGCACTCGAACGCTTCGCGGTTGATCAGCGTGACGAGCATCGCGTGCAGGCTGTGGCTGTGGATCACCGCGCCCGCGTCGCGCAGCCGGAACGCGTTGAAGAAGAGCGGGCTGCACTCGCTCGGCTTGAGGCCGGGGCGCTTCG
>JAYUYY010000638.1:0-4446 GCA_043752225.1 Sandaracinaceae bacterium
CACGTCGAGGATCCAGCGCAGCTCTCGCGCGCGCTAATCGCGTACTCGCCCGCGATCAAATCGAGCGCGCTGCGCAGCCGATCGAAGTCCGCTACGTCGGCGCAGGTGACGCCCTCCTGATGCGCGCAGCTGCGAAAGGTTACGGTCGTGCCGTCCAGGGTGATCTCGTAGACGAGGCCCGAGGTCGCTTCGGGCTCGCCGACTTCGCCGCCCGTTTCAAAGGCGCTCGCGACCTCCGGGTCTGCGAGCAAGGCCACGAGATCTTTGATCGAGCCGCCGCGCGTGTAGCACTGCGTGACGTCGGATGAGCACGTCTGACCGCCGGCGATCACACTGAAGTGGTTGCAGCCGGTGAGCGTGTAGCGTTCATTCGAAGGCAACGCGGGCAAGATGCCGGGGCTCGCGACCCGCCACTCGAGGTTGGCTTCGAGACAGGCCGTGCATTCCTCGGTTTGAGCCGCGCACTCGCCCGCCGCGCACACCGGCGTCACGGCGCTCGCGCAGTTGGCCGCGGGGAACGAACACAGGCTCTCGCCATCCTCTACGCAGATGCCTTCGACGAACTCGCTCTCCCACTCCGCGAGCTCGCCGCGGCCCTGCTGTGAGAGCACGTGCATCGCGCAACCTTGCAAGCACGGCGCCGCCGAGACGTAGACCTCGCAATCGGCATCGACCTCGCAGCTGCGGTCTGCATCGCCTGCAGCGTCGGCGAGGAACGTGTACGCGAGGCTCTGGCGTTGATCGCAGCTCAACGTGCCGGCGTCTCCCTCGCCGATCGCGGCGCCGCCGCGGATCACGTACACCGCATCCGATCGCTCGCCGGCCAGCACGACGCGCACCTCGAACGTGTCGTTGACGCTGCCGTTCACTTCGACATCGAACGAGCCATCGCGCTCTACGGGACCGGTCTCCACCGCGCCGCTCGAGATGTTCGTGACCTCGACCTCGCCTCGCGGCGGCGTTACGGCGCCCGGCTCACCGCGCACGTGCACGGAATCCGAGGTCACCACGAGCGCCACCGCAGTGCTGTCGATGACCGGCGGATTGCCTGTCTCGGTGCTGACGTCGGGCTTGTAGCTCATGTTGCAACCCGCAGCCGACAGGCCTGTGATCACGCACGCGAGCACAAGCGCGCGGCGCGCACATGAAGACAATTGCGTAGTGGGCTTAGACATCGGGCTTCTCCTTCTTAAGTTTTTCGCGCGGCTTGCCGGGCTGCTTTGGGCACTGCTTTGCGGACTGCGCTACGGGCTGCGCGCGCAACACGGATTGCGTGAGCGGGAAGAGCTGCAGGTTGAGCTGCACCACCTGCCCGCGATCGCTCTGCGATTCCGCGAGCTCGATCAGCTCACGACGGATCTCCGCGAGCCGCTGCTTGAGCTTCGCGATGCCGTCTTCGGACAGGCAGAACGTCAGCGATGAGATGTCGCGCGACGCTGCCGGCACCAGCTCCATCGACGCCTTGGCGCGATCGAGCATCTGCGCGTGGTAGTTGGCGATGTGCAGGCTCTGCGTCTGCGCGCCGGTCGAGACCACGGGGTTGTGCTGGCGCAAGCGGTCGTGTGAATCGCGCTCCAGCAGGCCGAGCTCGAGCAGCGTCTCGATCGCGCTCTTGGCTTCTTGCGCTTTGATCGGCGGCCAGAGCGTTTCGGCGATCCAGTCAGCGTCCTCGCGAAACGCGGGGCTCACCACGAGCTCGCGAATCGCAGGCAGATACCACTTCGAGTGGTACGCCGCTTGAGCGAGGTCGATGCGATGTGCTCGGCGATAGCGCGCAAAGCCGGTGAGGCGCTCGTACGCTGCGTTGCGCTTCTCCGACGAGCGCGCTTGGTTCAGCTCGACCAAGCAGATGAAGTAGTCCGCCGCGTCGTTCGCGAGCCCGCATGCGTCTGCGAAGCGCGTCGCCATGCTCGGCGTGAGGTTGCGACCGCCTGCGATCACGAGCTTCAAATAGTTCGGCGCGCCCAGACCCGCGGTGCGCGAGAACGCGCGAAAAGAAAACCCACGCTTCTTTTTGGCCGCATAGAACGCCGCGAGGTACGCCCGGTAGTCGAGGTACCGGAAGACATCGATCGGGCTCCGCCGACGCGCGCTTTGCTCAGCCATCCCGAGCAACGTGGCAGCCGGAGCTCGTCACGTCACGCAGTCTAAATTTGAAATCGCATTCACGAGAATACAAAAAGAAGTTGCACCAAACGGGAATTCCGAAGCAATCACGGCGACTTGATGAGCGTTGTTCGATATCGAGCTCGGCAATTTATTCGTTCATGGACCGCAACGAGACATCACGCCGAGGTTGCTGTTGTGCCCGCTCGACGAGCCCGACTCGCTCACCGATGAGTCATCGCTGGGAGCCGGTATCCGCGCTCAGCTCGGGAAATTCGGCGGCGATCATGTCATCGAACCACCCGCTCGGGCGGTAGCCAGCCATGCGTCCGATCTCGACACCGCGATCGAAGACGAGCAGCGTTGGCGTGGCCTGCACGCCGAGCTCCGCGAGCAGTCGAGGCTCTGCTTGCGTGCTCAGCTCGGCCACGCGCAGCTTGCCTGCATACTTGGTCGCGACCTTGATCAGCACGGGCACGAGCTTCTTGCACGGCGCGCAGGTCTCGCTCCACACGTCGACGATGACGGGCACGTCGCTCTGCAGCACGTAGCGGACGAAGTCGTCTCGCGTATCGAGGTGAGTGGGAATCACATCGGGACGCGCACCGAAGATTTTACCGAACAGCGACATAGAGTCCGTGGGTTGGAGCTGCCGGCGAGGATAAGACGCATCCATGCGCTGTGGTACGTGCGCTGCGGAGGTGATTACGACGCGTCGCATTTGCAGGCCGAGCTGCCCGCTTCATCGCTGCCCCGTGAGCTAGTGCTGCTCACTCCAGCACGGCAGCGGCGCCAACCGTGATGCGGCCGGGCTGCAGCACGCTTGCGTACATGCCGAGGCATTGGTTGGCTTCGCGCACGATCGTTCGCAGCACGCCGCTGTCTTTGCAGCGACCCGGCTGCTCTTGCATCACCATGCTGCAACGCGGTGCGGCTACGGTGCATTGAAGGCGTAGCTCGCCGATGCGCAGCACACGGCCTTCCCAGCTGGCTTCGACCAAGCCGCGCAGCTCGGCGTGGGTCTCGAGCACGAAGTTCGGACGAAAGCGTCGCGCATCCCAGTCGCTGCTCGGAGCCTTCTCGCGCATCGCGGCGAGCGTCGCCGTGGTCACGAAGTGGATCGGGTACGCATCGAAGTAGGTGCCGAGCGTGCGTTATCCCAGCGAGCGAAGGCTCTTCGGGATAACGCGCGGTGCACAGCATGAGCCGCGGCAAGCGCTTACCACCGCGAATCTCGCGCGCCGCTTCATCGCGCAGCGCAAACGCGCGATCCCCGGCGAGCCCTTCGGCCCCGACCTCGCAGTGCTCGAGGTCTTCGCCGCACATGGACTTCACTGGGAAGCGGTGGATGGATTGGACTCGGCCGATTTGCATGACGTGAGCATCCGCCTGGTGGTTGAGTCAGCGAACGCCTTCGAGGCGGGCATACACCTCGGCGTAACCCCAACCGCGCGCGGCCAGCGTCGTCACGAACGTGTCGGCTGGAAGCCACCCGTCGAGCTCGAAGCGCAAAGGAGGCTCCGTGATCGCCACGTTGAAGCGATAGCCAGCGTCGAGCCGTGCGAGATGCTCGACGCAGCGCACGAGGTCCTCTTGAAACATCGGCAGATTGAACTCGAGGCTCACGCGAGGGATCGCGACTGTGAGCGTGGACAGCACGGCCCACTCGAGGCCTTCGACATCCACCTTGAGGTAGCGAATCGGACCGTGGCGCTCGATCAAGCTCGCCAGCGTGACCGCGGGCACACGGATGGCACGCGGCGCAGACTTGGGATCGCCAAAACGCTCATTCGGCTGTTGCAGATACTTGGCCCAGTCCGCGGAGGCCGTGTTGTAGGCCTCATTGCCCTCGAACTTCATCAGCTCGAGCACGCCCGTTTCGGCTGCGGCTGCGGCGTGCTCAATCACGACGTTGCGATCACCGGCGAACCGCCGCTGCAACAAGGCCCTGACGTCTGGATCGGCCTCGACGGCGACGACGCGTGCCCCGAGCGCGCGAAAAATGTCGGTCTTTCCGCCGTCGTTCGCGCCGATGTCGAGCGCGGTGTGACCGGCGATGTTAGGCAAGAACGCGCGATAGAAGGCGCGCTCGCGGTCCGCGCGCTCCACTTGATCCGGCGCGCGAAACCGGCGCCACGCTTTGTACAGCGGTGATCGCCGCACTTTCCATGCGAGCGGCGACTGTTTGAGATTCGATCGCATGGTCTCTATGGCCGGCCGAACCTTGCAGCACCGTGCCGAACAAAGCCAGCGGGGTTGCCAGCGTATCGCAGCACAGCCCTTGGTCGAGAGCTCAGGCGATCACGAACGCGCGCACTGGAAACGTGCCGAAGCTCTTGA
>JAYUYY010000639.1:0-4424 GCA_043752225.1 Sandaracinaceae bacterium
GCCGAGGATCAAGGCACGATCGTCATGCCGATCCGCGCGAAGGTCGTGCGCGGCGGTGTCGAGCGCCTGATGCTCGGCGAGCGCATGAGCGGCGATTGCAACTCCTGTCACACGCAGGACGGCCTGAACGGTGCGCCGGGTCGAATCGTCGCGCCGTAGCTTCGCTCATGGCGAAGGCGGAGAGCGTCCAAGCTGCGACCGCACGAGCAACATTTGCATGTGAGCGGCGCTCACAGGCTTCAGCTCAGGTCTTCGCAGACCGGCTCGGAGCGCGAGAGCACGACGCGATTGGTGCAGACCTGTTCGGCCTCGAGCTCGTAGCAAATCCCGCTCGCGCATTGCGCGTCCTCGGTGCACGGCTCGCTCACCGCGAAACGTTCGGCGCACTCGCGGTTCGCACCGCAATAGCCTTCGTCGCCGCACTCTTCATCGCGCTCGCACGCGTCGCCGATGTCCATGCCCGCGATGCAGTTCTCGCCGTTGCAGAAGAAGCCCGCGGTGCAGACCTGCTGCGCCGCATCGCAATCCTCGCCCGGTCCAACGATCTCCGGAATCTCACAAACGCCCTGCGCGGCATCCGACTTGACCACGCAGTCGAAGCCGCCGGCCGCATCGCAGTCCGCGTGCTCTTCGCACGACTCGCCCTGCTCCTTGGGACCGATCCCGAGTCGATCGCACGGCTCGCCGAGCCGGCGCACCGTGAGCAGCTCGGCGCCGCTCAAATCGCCATCGGCGTACGCGCTCTCGACCGCATCGATGCACGCGGCGCCGTGCTCATCTGAAAAGTCATCGGGGACGAGCGTGCGACAGAAGTCTTCTTGGCTTTGCCTGCACGCTTCGGCGTCCGCCGCTTGGCACACCGAGACGACCTCCTCGTTGCAGGCCGCGCTCGCCCAAGCGCGACAAAACTCTTCGCGCGTGCGCGAGTCGTTTTCCTCGTCCTCGCCGAGCAGCCCGCACGCGCTCAACGCCATCGCCAAGACCAAGGAGTAGATAGGCTTCATGGCTCGCGCAGAGTGCAAGAGGCGCGCCGACCGGATGGCACTGGGCCGTGCTGAGAACCCGCCGACTTTAGCAGGCCTTAACGCGGTGCACGTCGCCACATGTGGCCTGAGCGCGGGACATCTCTGCCGACGTGTCTAGCCATTGCATAACTGAGCCGTGCGCTAGGCTTCAGCATGCCTCGACGCCGCAATGAAGTTGCAGCTCCGATCAGCACGCTGCTGTTCACGCTGCCGCCGCCGATCGAGCCGATGCTGGCCAAGCTCTCGGACACGCTCCCGCCCGCGAACGGCATGCTCTACGAGCCGAAGTGGGATGGCTTTCGCGCGATCGTCTTTCGCCGCGGCCCCGAGCTGTACATCCAGAGTCGCGACTTGCGCCCGCTCGATCGCTACTTCCCCGAGCTCCACGAAGCGTGTCTGCGCGAGCTTCCGGATGATTGCGTCGTCGATGGCGAGATCGTGATCGTCACGCCTTTGGGCCTCGACTTCGACGCGCTGCAGATGCGGTTGCACCCTGCCGCCTCGCGCGTCGCGAAGCTCGCCGCATCGACGCCTTCGTCGTTCGTCGCGTTCGACTTGCTCGCGCATAACCGTGAGGACCTGCGAGCACTGCCGCAACACGAGCGTCGCGCGCGCCTCGAGCACGCGCTCGCCAAAGTCGCTCCACCGCTGCACATCACACCGATGACGCGCGACCGCGCGATCGCCACCGAGTGGCTGCAGCGCTTCGAAGGCGCGGGTCTCGATGGCGTGATCGCAAAGCCCGACAGCGGCGCGTATGAGCCGGGCAAGCGCGCGATGCTCAAGATCAAACACGCGCGCACCGCCGAGTGCGTGGTCGCCGGCTTTCGCTGGCACAAGGCCGGACCGGGCACGCTCGTCGGCTCGCTCTTGCTCGGGCTCTACGACGATGAACGCGTGCTGCATCACGTCGGCGTCACTTCATCCTTCACGATGGCCAAGCGTGGAGAGCTCGCCAGAGAGCTCGAGCCGTTGCGCAAGAACGCGCGGGAAGAGCACCCCTGGCGCGACTGGGCCGACGCACAAGCGCAGGCCAGCGAGCATCAGCGCATGCCTGGAGGACAGAGCCGCTGGAGCGCGGGCAAAGATCTCTCTTGGGAGCCGCTGCGCATCGAGCGCGTGTGCGAGGTCAAGTACGATCACCTGCAAGGCAACCGCTTCCGCCACGCCGCCGTTTTCCTGCGCTGGCGGCTCGATAAGCCTCCGAGCGATTGCCGCTACGACCAGCTCGAGGTCACGGCGCCGTACGAGCTTTCGAAGGTCTTCGGCGCGGATCGTAATCGGGATCCAGAGCCTCCTGCGTAGGCCTCATCGCTTCGGGCACGTGCTGCAGGTTCACGCGCACGCGTGTCCACGTGCTCGACTTGCCGCGCATCGTATCCACCAGCACATCGGCCGGCTCTAAATGTGCAGCGACCTCGGCGTGTCGCGCTTTCCAACGCTCCATGCCCGCGAGCGCGTCGTCTTTGTGCAGCGCGCGCCCGATCTCGATCAGCGGATGCTTGGGCGTGCGCCGCCCGTTGCTGGTTTTCGCAGCAGGCTTCGCAGTGCGCGCACGCGACGGTTGCACGCGCGCAGGCTCGCCGGACTGCTTCTTGTAGTGCGGCGGCCACGGCGCATCGCCGAGCCCTTCTGTCTCTTGCCGCGCAGACAGCTCGAGCAGCGGCGCGAGCGAATACGCGCGCTCATCCATCGCTGCATGCCGATCACCGATCTCCGCAAACCGCGCGGGCATCGTGCGCAGCGTGAAGTCGCGCGGATCGCAGACATCGATCTCATCCCAGTCGAGCGGAGCCGACACGCGCGCATCGGGCGTCGGCCGCACCGAGTACGCGCTCGCGGTCGTGCGGTCCTTGGCGTTTTGGTTGTAATCGAGGAACACGCCGTGGCGTTCCTCCTTCCACCATTTGCTGGTCGCAAGCGTCGGCGCGCGCCGCTCGACCTCGCGTGCAAGCGCGAGCGCTGCGCGTCGCACTTGATCGAAGTCGCGCGTCGGCTCGATCCGCACGTTCACGTGAATCCCGCGCGAGCCCGACGTCTTCGCAAACCCTGTCAGCCCGAAATCCGCGAGCGTCGCTCGCACCACGCGCGCGACCTCTCGCAGCTGCGGCCACTCGATGCCCGGCACCGGATCGAGATCGACGCGCAGCTCATCGGGATGGTCGAGATCCTCGGCGCGCACCGCATGTGGATGCAGCTCGAAGCACGCGAGGTTCGCCATCCAAGCGAGCGCCGCCGCATCGCGCGGCACGATCTCTTCAGCCGTGCGGCCCGAAGGAAACTTCAGGTCCACCACCTCGACCCACGCCGGCCGCGCCTTCGGTGCGCGCTTTTGATAGAACAGCTCGCCCGCGAGCCCATCCGGCCTGCGCACCAGCACGTTCGGCCGCCCGCCCGCGCCGCGCAGCGCACCTTCGGCGACCGCGATGTAGTAACGCGCGAGATCGAGCTTCGTGATCCCCGCCTCCGGGAACAGCATCTTGTGCGGATGCGAGATCGAAACCTCGCGCCCCGCGACCTGCAGCAGCTCTTTGTCGTCCTCGTCGCGCGGCATCCCACCGTTCTGCACCCCGGCCCGCCGCGCGCCAAGATCCTGCTCGCGCGGACGGTACCGGACGGTAGAGGACTTTGATTCATCCTCAGTATTGGTTATGTCGGCACATGACTCGCAACGTCCGCCGCCGCCCTCCTGGCCCCAAACGCCTTCCGTTCTTCGGCTCGTTGCGTGAGCTCAGCCGCGACCCGCTCAATTTCCTGCTCGACCTCGCCCGCAACTACGGCGACGTCTCGTACACGTCGATCGGCATCGGCAAGATGTACATGCTCAACACGCCGGAGCTGATCGAAGAGGCGCTGATCGGCCGCTACAAAGAGTGCGTCAAAGACACAGGCACGCGCGAGCTGATCCCGCTCGTCGGTCAAGGTTTGCTGACCAGTGAAGGCGACGTCTGGAAGCGCAACCGCAAGCTCGCATCACCGCCGCTCGCGCCCAAGCGCATCGCCGGCTACGCCGACACGATGGTGATCTGCACCGCGCGCGCGTGCGCCGCGCTGGTCGACGACGAGAAGCGCGACGTCCACGTCGACATGATGGCGCTCACGCTCGAGATCGTCGGCAAGACCTTGCTCGGCTTCGACGCCCGCGCGGATGCCGAGCGCGTCGCCCGCGTGATCGACGTCTCGATGGTCTACTTCGAAAAACAGCTGCGCACGTGGCGCGGCATCGTCCCCAAGTGGATCCCGACTCCCGATCGCATCGAGTTTCATAAGGTGGTCAAAGATCTCGATCAGATGATCTACGCGATCATCGATCGCTGCCGCCGCAGCACCGAGGAGAGCGACTACCTGCTCGCGCGCCTCGTGAACGCGCGCGACGAAAACGGCGGCGCGATGAGCGAC